>CAZGNQ010000036.1:5351-19618 GCA_964527285.1 uncultured Hyphomicrobiales bacterium
TGGTGGCGCCAAAAGGTCTTTCCGGCCGCAGTTGCGCCGACGAATGAACATCCATTCGGATTGCAACCACAAGTCACATTATAATCCACAATCCTTTCCAGCGCCATGAAAACCTGAGGAAAGGCTTGAGCGATTGGTTGTGCATACGCCCATTCACCTCAGCGGCCCAAATCCCGCGTGCTATTGTCATTACGATTCGCATGGACGGTGCGCCGGCGTTGTAGCGCCTGCAGTGTGCCCGCATGCCGGCAAAGGCGCAACGCGGCGCCAACGCCCGGACGGTTTGAAACTGAACGCCGCCGCGAATGACGTGATATAAGGGGTGGAGCGATGTCCTGGACTGCACGCGATACGATTGTGCTTTTCGCCATGATCCTGGTGGCGATGGCCGCTGGCGTCGCCGCGCAAGCCGAGTTGAGCCTGTCGCGCCCCTTAAGCCTCGCCATCACACTGGCATCGCTTGGCGCGATGGCGGCACTGCACCTGACGAGCCGGCGCCTCGGTTGCCTCACGCAGCGTGTCGATGAACTGGCGGCCAGCCTGCAGAGCGCCAGGGCACAGTCCTTCGGTGTCACAACCACGATCCCGGGGGGGGCCGTACCACAATACTTCGCCCCAGCCGTCGCAGCGCCGACGGCCGGCCAATTTGTCCCGGCAGCACAAGCGCCCGGCGCATCCATGCCGATTGCTTCAGCGTCAGACGCGGCGTTGTCCGGCGAGCCCGCAGCCCACGCGCCCGCAGCCCATGTACCTGCGGCCCAGATGGCATCCGATGGGCAGCCCCTGGCTCCCACGGGCCACGATCAGGCCATGCACGATCAGGTCATGGATGACGGGCAATCGCTGGCAAGCGACGGCCCATCGGCCACAGACGAGGCGACGCAAAAATCCGGATCGCTCCTGGCGCGCGCCGGCACGCTCTTCGGCCGCCGGACCAGCACGCCGCCAAAAGCCGAACCTGAGGCAGCGCCAGCACACACAGCCGACGTGCCCACGACGGACCCCTCAGGTGCGGCGCCGCACGCAGGGGCGATGCCCGAAGCGGACGCAGCAATCGCCTCTCAAGCATCGCATCCCGACCAGTCGAGCGGAACCGACGCGCACACCGAAGCCCCATCGCACCAGCCCGACAACAGCATCGCCGCCCGCCTGTCCCGGGCCGCCGGGAGCAAGGCGCAGGCCGTGGATGCGGCGGCGGAACGCGCGCGCGCGCGGTTTTCGCGCATCGCGGCAGCACCGCGCGGGGCTGCGACCGCCCGTTCGTCCGGTGGGTCGGACATTGTCGATGAGCAGGTGTTGCGCGAAGCGTCGGCTGGGGTTCGCCATGCAATGTCGGCATCGCAGGACACTGCCATGACTAATGCGATGTCGCCCACCGCTGGCGCCCACCCCGCAGCGCCCCAGGGCCAGGATGGGCCTGGCGCCTCAACACCCGACCAAACCGGCTCGCGCTCCGATCTCATCGCGAGCGTCGAGGCCGCCGCACGCTCAGGCCGCGTGGAGCTCTATCTGGAGCCCATCCTGCGCCTGCCCGACCGCAACGTCCTGCACTTCCAGATCATTCCCCGCCTGCGCGTCGCCGATGACAGCCCCGCACTGCTGCAGAGCGAGTTCATAGATGTGGCGCGCGCGCGCGACGTGCTGAAACTGGTTGATAAAGCCAGCATCGCGCGGACGGTGCAGATCCTCAAGCGGCTGACCGCGAACGGCCAGCATCATTTGATGTTCATCCGGCTGGCAGATCGCTCGAGCCTTGATGTGCCGTTTCTGCAGGAGTTGCGTGGGTTCCTTGCCACGAACCCGGAGCCGGCCTCCCGTCTGGTGCTGGAAGTGGATGCGGACCGTGTGCGTCGCGCCTCCGAACAAGCGGTTGAGGCACTTGCCGCGGTACAGTCCACGGGCGCTCGGCTGAGCCTGTGTGGCAACATGAACATCGACGAGGCCGTTTCACTGGCCGCAGCCTATCGCGTGAATTTCCTGCGCCTGGGGCCGGAAGCGCTGCGGCTGCTCAGCCATCGCGGCGGTCCGGCGCGCGTGAAGCAATGGATGCTGGATGCACGGACCCGCGGCGTGGAAGTGATCGTCACGGATGTCGAGGACGATCGCGGCCTTTCGATCGCGTTGGAGAGCGGCGCGAGCCTGGCGCACGGCGCGCTGTTCGCCGAGCCCAAGCCTCTGGTGCCACAGCGCTCTGGGGCGGCCCCCGGCGAGGCTGATGCACAGCCAGGACCGAACGCCAGCGCGGATGGTGTTGCCGCGTCGCAGCCCGGCAACGGCCCGTCACCCGCACAATCACGTTCCCAGTCAGCCGCGTGACGGCCAGCCACCGCTCATTGGCTATGCACTTTCACCAATGGTTGCACTGTTGCCTTGGTTGGTGCGTATCCAAGCCCAGAAACGAAACGGCTCGCGTCAGATGATTGCCGCGGACGCAGGACTTTGGCGGCAGCGCGGAGCGTGAGGCCAGCCGGCTGGGGAATGGTGCGCATGGCAACGCAAGTATTGGACGACATTTCGCCTCTGGCTGAGCGCTACGACGCTTGGTTCTGTGACATCTGGGGCGTGATCCACAACGGGCAGCATCATCACAGCGCGGCTGTGGATGCGTGTGTCCGGTTCCGTGAAAACGGCGGTCGGGTGATTTTCATCACGAACGCCCCGCGACCAAGCGGATCTGTTGCAGAGCAGTTGGACACGCTCGGCGTCGCGCGCGCATCACATGACGCCATTGTGTCATCGGGCGATGTGACCCGCGCGCTCATCAATGAATGGCGGGGGCAGGCCGTATACCATCTGGGTCCCGAGCGCGATCGGCCGGTGTTCCAGGGCCTGGACGTCCGGCTGTCTGCGGCTGAGATCGCCCAGGTGATCGTGAACACCGGGCTGTTCGACGATTACACCGAAACGCCGGACGATTACCGCGATGCCCTCACGGCCTTTTCGGCGCGCAAGGTGCCGATGATCTGCGCCAACCCGGCCCTCGTCGACGAACGCGGGTCAGAGCTGTGCTACTGCGCCGGCGCGCTGGCTGAGCTTTATGCCGAACTGGGCGGAGAGGTGATCTACGCCGGCAAGCCGCATCAGCCGATCTATGAAATCTGTCAGGAGCGCCTGAACGCCATTGCGGGTCCGGTGGACAAGAGCCGCATCCTCGCCATCGGTGACGGACTGAAGACCGACATGCCCGGTGCGGCGACCTATGGCATCGACAGTCTTTTCATCCCTTCCGGCGTTCATGTGGAGCAGGGCACCGCGCTGACGCCGGACTACCTTACGCAGCTTTTCGCTAGCCATGCCGCGTCGCCTGTTGGGGCCATGCCGGGGCTGCGATGGGCCTGACGATTTCGCCTCGACGTGTATCGCTCCTGCCTGATGTGGCCCGAAGTGGCGGGCGGGTGCGGCTGCGCTGAGACTTGAGGCTCCGCCAGACATCAGGCACGTTGCGTAATCTTCTGCCCGGCCGGCTGCTTGGTGGGCCAACGTCTGCGCCAGGAACCGCGCCAATGCACTCGCCCAAGTCCACAAAGAGCCGCGCGCCATTGGCGGCCACAACCATGAGCCGGCGCACATTCTTTGCCGGCGCTGGAGCCGCACTTGCTACGGCCGGGCTGCCCGCCCGTGCCGCTGGCCGTTCGGCCGCGCCGACGCGCCTCGTGGCAAAGCCGGGCAATGCGCAACTCCTGGAAGCTGGCGAGCCGGCCACCGCAATCTGGGGTTACGACGGCAAGGCGCCGGGCCCGGTGTTGCGCACGCGCCAGGGTGAAGCGTTTGCCGCCGATCTTGTGAACGAACTTCCCCAACCGACAACCGTGCACTGGCATGGCATCCGCATCGACAACGCGATGGACGGCGTAACGGGCCTCACGCAGGCACCCGTGGAGCCGGGCGAGACATTTGCATACCGTTTCTCCCCTCCCGATGCCGGAACCTACTGGTACCATCCACACAACCGGACGTGGGAGCAGATGGCCCGCGGCCTCCATGGTGCTTTCATCGTGGAGGAAAACACCCCGCCAAACGTCGATCAGGATCGTGTGCTGATCTTCGATGACTGGCGCCTGAAGGACGACGGCGGGCTGCATGAGGAGAGCCTTGGCAGCCTGCACGACATCTCGCACATGGGCCGACTGGGCAACATCGTGACGCTTAACGGCCGCTTCTCGCAGGATCTCCCTGTGCTGGCCGGTGAGCGCCTGCGCCTGCGCCTGATCAATGCCGCCAACGCACGCATCATCGGCATCGTTTTTGAGGGCCATAACCCGCAGGTTGTGGCGCTGGACGGCCAGCCGGTGGCGACCCCCTTCGCGCCGAAGTCAAACATGGTGATCCTGGCGCCAGCCCAGCGTGCCGATATTATGATCGACGCCACAGCCGGCATTGGCGCGCGGACGAAAATTCTGCTCGATACCGGGCGGGAGCGGCTGCACATGGGCGATCTGGTCTATGATGGCGAACGCGAACGGCGCGCCGCGCCACTCCAGGACGGGTTTATCCTCCCAGCCAACCCCATGCCGACAGACCTTGATCTCGACACTGCCGTCGAGGTGCCGATGGTGATGACGGGGGGTGCGCGGTCGGCTTTTTCATCCGCCCGTTACAAGGGCAAAGAGTACGGCATCCGGGAACTGGCGCGCCAGCATCGCAAGGTCTGGGCGTTCAATGACATTGTGGGACTGCCGGACGAGAGGCTCTTCGGTGTCAGCGTCGGACAGACCGTGAAAGTGCGCCTCGTCAACAAGACCGCCTGGCCGCACGCCATGCACTTCCACGGACATCATGTACTCGAGGTGGCGCACTCGGCCCGTGCGCCCCTGCCCCACTGGCGAGACACCATCTTCATTGAGCGGGGGCAGGAGATCACTGTCGCCTTCAAGGCCCACAATCCAGGGCTTTGGATGCTGCATTGCCATATGCTGGAGCATCAGGCGGGCGGCATGGCGACGTGGTACGAGGTGGACGCGACCGCCTGATCGGCCTGATCCGCCGTGGCCTTAAGGCGCCAGGCCGCGGGTCTACCTACACCGTCAGAACGATCTTTCCGATGTGGGCGTTGGTCTCCATCAAAGCGTGCGCAGCAGCGGCATCGTTCAGCGCAAAGGTGCTGTGGATCAACGGCTTGAGGCGACCGGGCGTCCACGCAGCCGGCGCACGGACGAGCGGCCACACGCGCGCCTCAACATCGCCGGCAATGCGGGCTTTCACATCCTCGGTGCGTGCCCGCAGGGTCGAGCCCGTGAGCGTAATCCGCTTGAGCATCAGCGACATCAGGTCGATCTCAACCTTGGAGCCCTGCAGAAACGCGATCTGCACAATGTGGGCGTCAGGCGCGCAGGCCTTGAGATTGCGGGCAATATAGTCTCCGCCAACCATGTCGAGGATCACGTCCGCGCCGCCGTGCGCTTTCATGATGGAGACAAAGTCCTCCTCACGATGGTTTACCACGACATCAGCACCCAGCGCCGTCACGGCCTCGGCTTTCTCCGGCGATCCCACCGTGGTCACTACGAAAGCGCCGGCCGCCTTGGCCATCTGGATCGCTGTCGTGCCGATGCCGCTGCTGCCACCGTGTACGAGGAATTTTGCGCCCGCTCTCAGCCGGCCGCGTTCAAATACGTTGTGGTGCACCGTGAAGACGGTCTCCGGCAGGCCCGCCGCTTCGATGGCCGACAAGCCCGCCGGTATCGGCAGAGCCTGGCGCTCATCGGCTATGGCGAAGGCGGCATAGCCACCGCCGTTCAACAGCGCGCAGACCCGATCGCCCACCTGCCAGCGCTGGCAGTCCGGCCCGACGGCCGCAACCGTTCCGGCAACCTCAAGGCCGGGCAGCGGAGAATGCCCCTTCGGTGCCGGATAGGCCCCCATCCGTTGCAGCACGTCAGGTCGATTGACGCCGGCAGCCTCAACCGCGATCAGAACGTCCCGACCCATGGGCCGCGGCACCGGCAACTCTTGGGGCTTGAGCACGTCCGGCCCGCCCGGCTCGGTGATCGCCACGCCGATCATGCTGTCAGGAATTGCCACGGTGTTTTTCTCCCAGTCAGTCATGCGCCCGTGCCGGCGGTGCGCGGGCAATCAGTAGCGCGCGTGCGCCCCGCGCCAAACGGTCCTAGCTCAGAGCCCACACTGCGGACGCCGCCGCTGCACAAGCCTTCGCAAGGGCCATTGCAATGCCCAAAGCTGGCCCGGATCACGCCGCCCTGTCGAGGTGTCATGACGCCAACGGGCTCTTCACCTTCGCGGTGTATTGTTCATGATGAACCAAGTGGCGATGCCGGGTGGGCCGATATGGGCTGACGTCGTGTCAAAACGTGACTATAGGGACAACTGCGCTATTGCGAGACGAGCGTCCACGTCCTCATGCCGCCTTAAATGGCGCGCAGCGGACATGAAGCGACCTGGCCCTGCGCCCATGCCTTCAGCACGTGCTGCAAGCCATTGGGCGGTCTGCGCCGGGGATGACGTCTGCGTTGCCATGCATGAAGAGTGAGTTCGCGTTGAGTAACGTCATTTCCATCGCCAGGGCCCAGACGGGCCGTGCCCAGTTCGAGCGCCTCTACGAGCGTGCCATCGCGACCATTGAAGATGCCTCTGCCTACCTGAATGGCATCGGCCGCACGGACGCACGTACGCTGGCTGTGGCTGAGCGCGCGGCTTACGCGTCGGAAAGCATGCGGCTGTCGAACCGGCTCATTCAGCTCAGCGCGTGGCTGACGCTGGCGCACGCCTATTATAGTGGCAAGGTCGGCATGGATGCCGCGCGGGCCAAGCGCAGCAAGATCGACCTGTCGATTTTCACACGCCCGGGGCACAACCCGCAGTTCGATGCGCTGCCGGAGCGCCTGAAGCAGCTCACCATCCAGTCGCTGTCCATTCGCGACCAGATCGCCGCGCTCGACAAGGCCCTGTTTGACGCGCCGCCCTACTCAGACCGTCCCAACACGCGGGCCGCGGGGTAATCCGGGCATCGCAGCCCATTCCCCGGCGTTGCAAGAACGACGTTGTGCTCGGCGCCGGCGCGTGGTCACGCGCTACGCTTTTTTTGTTTTTCGCTGCAAAGCCGCGGGCGCCGCTTGGCGCCTACGCTGCTCTACGCTTTTTTGTTTTTCGGTGCCTGCCCGCGCCAACCCTCACGCTTGTGCGCGGGGCTGGTCCGCTTTTTTCGCCGCGTTCACGACGGCCTTTTGCACCTTTTCGAAGGCGCGCACTTCGATCTGGCGGATGCGTTCACGGCTCACGCCAAACTCCTTGGACAAATCCTCCAGCGTCAGCGGGTCCTCATCCAGACGGCGGGCCGTGAAGATCCGCTTTTCACGATCGTTCAGCGTCTCCATCGCCTGGCCCAGAAACACCTTGCGGCGCGCAGCCTCCTCGGAGTCCGCCAGTTCCCGCTCCTGGTCCGGCTTATCGTCGACCAGCCAGTCCTGCCACTCGCCGCTCTCGCTGTCGGCCCGGATCGGCGCGTTGAGCGAGCTGTCCCCCGACAAACGCCGATTCATCGAGACCACATCGTCTTCGCTGACGCCCAGCCGGGTGGCGATGATTTCGATCTGGTCGGGGCGCAGATCACCGTCCTCCAGCGCCTGGATCTGGCCCTTCATCTTGCGGAGATTGAAGAACAGCTTTTTCTGCGCGGCCGTGGTGCCCATCTTCACAAGAGACCATGAGCGCAGGATGTATTCCTGGATGCTCGCGCGGATCCACCACATGGCATAGGTCGCCAGCCGGAATCCCTTGTCCGCATCAAAGCGCTTGACCGCCTGCATGAGGCCGACATTGCCTTCGGAGATCACCTCACCGATGGGCAGGCCGTAGCCACGGTAGCCCATGCCGATCCGGGCCACCAAACGCAGGTGTGACGTCACCAGCTTGTGCGCGGCTTCGACGTCCCCGTCGTCCGCCCACCGCTTGGCGAGCATGAACTCCTCGTCAGGCTCGAGCATCGGGAACTTGCGGATTTCTTCCAGGTAGCGCGACAGACCGCCCTGATCACCGGAGATCGTCGGAAGATTGCCAATTGCCATGTTTCAGCCTCCTTCGCCGGACGGGCGCATGGTGGAACCCTGTTGCGGCATTCCAATGTCTTGCAGGGCCAACAACCGGTTTCGCCGCCCATCGTTGCGGCAGACGTGACGGTCGCCCCGTTTGGCCAGCGCGTCACATCGTCCCGATCACCTGCGGGCCGCAAGACATGGTGAACAGGGCCGCAGCATTCAAGGTAGTGCCCGTCTCGCCGTCAGTTCCGCGGTTCTCTTACGCGCGCTTGGCGTTCATCGCGCTCCAACCCGCTCACCAAGCGGGCAAGGTCATTCGGCAGTGGGCTCTCCCAAGCGAGAGGCCGGCCATCGACGGGGTGCTCGAAGCCGAGGGTGCGCGCGTGTAAAGCCTGACGCGTGATCCCCTCCATCACAGCTTTTGCGTGTTCGCCCAGCGTGCGCACGGACGCCGCGAAGCCGGCACCATAGACGGGATCGCCCAGCAACGGATGGCCCGCAGCGCTCAAATGAACCCGGATCTGATGCGTCCGGCCCGTCTCAAGCCGGCACGACAAATGCGACACCAGCGGCCGCCCGTCGTGTGAATGGTAAACGCGTTGCGTCTGCGTGTGGGTCACAGCCCGCTTGCCCGCCTCGGGGTTGCGTGCGACCGCCATTTTCAGGCGCGTGTGCGGCGCCCGGGCGATCGGCTGGTCGATCGTATGGCAATCCGGCGGCAGCGCCCCCCAGACGAACGCGTCATAGACCCGCTTGAGCCGGCCATCGCGCCCGTGAGCGGCGAACTGCTCTGACAGCCCCTGGTGCGCGACGTCGGTTTTGGCGACGACCATGAGCCCTGAGGTATCCTTGTCAAGGCGGTGAACAATGCCAGGGCGTTTGGCGCCGCCGATCCCGGACAGGGCGTCACCACAGTGCGCCAGCAGCGCATTGACCAGGGTGCCGTCCGGATGCCCGGCCGCAGGGTGCACCACCATGCCTGCCGGCTTGTCGATCACGATCAGATGCGCGTCTTCATAGGTGACCGCCAACGGTATGTCCTGGGGGCGCAGGTCATAGGGTTCAGCCGGTGCAAGGCGGATCGTGAAGGCCTCGCCAGGGCGCACCTTGCGCGAGGCATCGCGCACCGGCATGCCATCCAGCAACACCGCGCGGTCCGAGATCAGCGCCTTGGCCCGCGAGCGGCTCACCACGCCTTCGGCCTGCGCCACCCACTGGTCGAGCCGCAGACCGGCGGCTCCCGCATCGACCGTGAGGGTGAGCGTCGTGGTGCCGTCCGCAAGGGTTTGCGACGCGGCGTCCTCAGGCGGCGTCGCACCGGATGCGTTCAACGGGTGCGCCTCCATGTTGCCATCCTCCGCCTCGTCCCGTCCTGCCATCGGTATCGCCCGGCTCCGTCTGTTACTGCGCTTCATGACGCCGCCCCGCCATGGCAGTTTCAGCCGTGGGGTGGGGTTGGCGTGCTCTTGGGCGCATCGCTTCGCCGCGTCGATCTCACCCGCCCCATGCGTCTGCGCTTTGGCCGCAAGGGGTTGCCACGGCCACTGGCGTCACGGCAGTTGCCACGGCGCAGAGACCGCCACCAACGGAGGGAGCTGCCTCCACATCATACTCCCGTGACAGCAACTGTGACCGATACCCGTGACCAGCACCGCACCCGAGCCTGAGACCATTCCCACCGGCGATGACGAGACGATCCCGGGCAGCCCGCTGACCAATCGGCAGGTGCGCTATCTCAAGTACGTCATTGCCGGGATGACCGCACTCATCGTCATCCTGATGATTGCCATCGGCGTGCGCATGGCACAGATCGCCGGTCGCATGATTGCCAAAACGCCTGAAGAGGCGACCGTCCAAGCCGACAGCTCCGACACGACCGGGAGCGCGGGGACGGACGTGGGGGCGGGTCTGCGCGAGGTTCGGATCAACCCGGCATTGGCGGCGGACACCTCCGTCATCGCCATTTCGCCTGCTGGCGCGCATTTGGATGTGGCGGTCCGGCGCCGCGATGGGAGCGTTGCCGTATTGACCATCGAACGCGAGACCGGCCGGACACTGCGCACGCTTGTGCTGCGCACGGGTTCCGAACCCGGGACCGCCAACCCACCAGCGGTTTCTGCTGAGTGATCAGTTGTAGGAGCGCAGACGCTCAAGGAGCTTCGTCCGGCCGCCAGCGGTCGACCCGGCGTTGGACGATGCGCCCTCATTCACCGCCGTCGGCGTACTTGTCGCCGTGCCGGTGTGGGCCCCCCCTTCGTCTGCGCGCACGGTGTCAACAGGCGCAGGCACAGGCGCCCCATCGGTGCTGGCCTGGCTGGCGCCCTGGTTGACTGTCACCGCGCTCGGCGCCGCTGCCAGGCCCCGGCCGGCCTCAACATCCGCCTCGACCATCCGGCCGCCATCACCTGGCGTCTGAGCCATGCCGTGAAGCGCGCTGGCCAGCGATCCGCCCCGGACTGCGGCACCGCCGCCAGCGTCCATGCTTGCGAGCTCTGCCGCTGAACCGTCCCCGCCACGGGTGCCTGTCGCCCCGACGTTCTGCATCACGGTGCGGTGGCCAGTGCGCGCCACCGGCGCACCATCGTTGACCGCCGCCCCCGGTGCGATGCCGGCGCCATCCGCGCCAAGCGCTGCTGAGCGGCGCTTGAGGCGCACCAGATCATCCTGAAGACGGGCGTAGGCACTGGCGCGATCCACCCGCCGTGCAGGCCCGCCCGGTCCCTTGGCGCGTCGGGAGGCAGTGCCGCTCGATTGGTGCCGCACCTGATCGCGGAATGCCTGCGCCTGGTTCGCGGTGCGCTCGTGCGTGGCCGTCAGTTCCAGACGAAGCCGCTGGCTGAGGGCGCGCTCATGCTCAAGCTGGCGTTCCAGCCCGTCGATCTTGGCGAGCAGATGGGACGACCCGCGCAGTTTGCCGGCCGATGCCCCATCGCCCTGCTGCTTCACGACCCCGTGGAGCGCATCTCGCTCGGCCTTGACGCGCTCCAATTCATCCTGGAGGCCGGCCGCCTTCGCCTGAATGGCGCGCATCTGTTTCATCAGTCCGTCGTTGTTCTCCGACGCAGTCTGTCCCGACGCGAGGGCGGACTGGAGCTGCTGCGTCAGGTCCTCGATCCGGGCGGCCTGATCCTGGGCAAACTCACGAAGCGCATCGAGCTGCGCCAGGCCCGACCGCTGGCTCAAGGCCGCAGCGTCATGGCCCGGCTGCGCCAGACCGTCCGACTGGGCACCACGCCCTGTGACGGCATCAAGCGCTGTCGTTGCCTGCTGGCGCAGAGTCTCGATGACCCGCGCCTGCTCGCGATTGCGCTCGCGCAGCAGCATGACCTCATTGTAGAGCGCGCCGTCAGAATCCACTCCGAACTGCGTGAGCCTCTGGCGATCCGTTTCCTGGCGGACGTTCAAGGTCTTGCGCAGGTACTCCAGCTCTTCGTTCTGCTGGAGGTTGATCGTCTTTGCTTCTTCGAGCGCCATTTCAACGTCCGCGTGCGCCTGGCGTAACGTTGTCAGATCGCGGTCCCTCGTGTTGAGCATTTGGCCCGCCTCGAAGAGGCGCTGCTCCAGAACAGGAAGACGCTTGTTGATGGTTTCATCCAGCACCCGGCGGGCGTTCTTGTTCTCCTGCAGGTCGTCCTGCAGCTTTTCGCGTCGCCCATCGAGCTCCTGCAACTGCGCATCGCGCCGATTGAGTTCGATCTGCTGACGGGCTGCCTTGAGGCGCGCGTCGTCAATCGCCTTTTCGAGCTGATGGACCCGCACCGCGTACTTGGCGCGCATCTGATCCTTTTCAGCCCGGATCTCGGCCTCTGTCATCGGAAGGGAGTTACGGATGCGGGTGGTCGTCAGGCGAACGGCACGGCCCCAGAACGCCGGCGCGATGATGAGCGCGAGCAGGCTTGCGGTCAGGAACCCAAGCAGGACGAGAAGTGTCGCTTCAATCATCGTGCATTCAGCCTCGCATCGAGCGGCTGGCGTGTCAGCGCCAAGGCCGCGATTGCGCACCGCGTCTTGGCCGGTTCGCCACCGTGCCGGTCGCCAGTCTACCGGTCGTCAGCGTGCCGGTGGTCAGGAGCAGGCAGGGGTGATCACAGCCCTGACGTCAACGGGTGGCTGAATGACCACCGCGCCGACAGCCGCCCGTCCAGCCGCAGCGCCGCCGTGTCAGACGACCGTGCTGCGCGCTCTGAGCGTCTCTGGCAACCAAGGCGCATCCTGCGTCCTGAACCGCAACCGCAGCACGACCTAAACCACGCGATTAACGACCACGTTCGCCGCATCGATGCCAGACATTCTTGAACGAGCCGTCAAGGACGGCCCGCTTTGAAACAGTTTTCCAACAGTGCGCGTTGCTGGCAGGCGTTCATCCCGACAAGTGGCGCAACCCGGCCACAGGCGCTCCCACGCGCAGCAAAATGGCACCGCGCAAGGCGGGTCATCGCGATCAGAACGGGTTCCACGTCGGCCGGCGGGTCAACTTCAAATAGCCGACGTTGGCACCAAGCCGCAGCCCGACGCCTGCGCGGATCGGCGCGAGCTTGACGCGCTCGTGGGCATGGAATGTGACGCCAACGCCACCGATCAGGTAAGCCGAGCCCCCGACACCGGCAAACCGGCGGTAAAGGTAATCCACGGACGGCAGATCGTAGACCAGCACCATCACGCGGGCGCCCTCGCCGCCAAAATCATACCCAACCGTTGGCCCCTGCCAGTAGACCGGGTGGACGCCAGCGTTCTTGGTGTAGAGCTGGCCTTCGCCGTAGCGCAGTCCCGCAATGAACGCGCCACCGGCTTCCTGGCCGAGGATGTAGCCGTTCGGCCGGCCGCCACGCTGGAACGCATATTCGATCGCCTGTGCAAGGCCCTTGCTGATCGATCCGAAAAAGCTGTGGCCTGCGTCGGTGATTTCGCCAACGGTGTAGGTCGGATCGTCGGTCGCGACGGGCCTGGCGCCGTAATCCGGGTTGGGTTCCGTGGGCCGCCCTGCTTGCTCGGGCGCCGGCTCATAGGGCTGGCCCGGGAGATCGTCCACATACTCGCGGCGACCGTCGTCGTAGCGATTGTCGTACGTGTCGTCATAGGCGTCATTGTAGGCCGGCGTTGCCGGGCGCGGTGCAAGCCGCCGGGGCTGGCGCTCCTCGACGAACACATCGCGATCATAGGCCCCGTCGTTGGCGCGGCGGCGGGCCCTTTCGCGTTCACGCAAAGCGCGCTCACGCGCACCCTCATCGACAGGGGAAACGGGGACGGCACCGTTCGGATCCACCCAGACCGGGCGCCGGCTGTCGCGGGCACGCGGATCGATCACGATTGGCTCGTCGGCGGGCAGGCCACGACTGTCGGAGTATCGGTCGTCGTAGCTTTGCGCAGCGGCGGGACCGGCGCTGACGATGAGCCCGGTGGCGAGAAAGAACATGGCCAAACAGCAGACCACCGCGGCGCGCGGCGCTGTGATCAATGGGGTGCTGGACCGTCGGCCTCGGGGGCGCTCAGGCAGCGGCCGGTCGGACAGGCGTGTCATCGTTGAGGCTCCATCATCGCGCAGCGTGCGGCGCGGACACACGCCCAGCCGGGCGTTTACGCGCGCTAGACCGGCGGTTCAGCGGTTTTCAACGCCACGGGATGGGGGGAAATGCCGCCGAATGTGTGACGCGGTTGCGGCGGTGACAGGCGCAGACGTCGTTGCTTGCCTGCACTGCCTGCACTGCCTGCACTGCCTGCGCGCTGCTGTGCCCGCCTCGTCAGCCGGCAGCATCCGCCCTGAAGCGATCCGTGCGGGCATCGCTGTGTCCCCAGACGACGAACCCGGCATGGGCAAAGCCATCCGCCACCTTGCCGTATGCGAGGGGCGCGGTGCCGTCGAGCGTGAGCACGCAGCCGCCCGCCGCGCGCACAATGGCGTCCCCGGCGCCCGTATCCCATTCCATGGTCCGCCCGGCACGCGGATAATAGTCGGCCGATCCCTCGGCAACCATGCAGAACTTGAAGGACGATCCTGCGCTCGTGTGCGCGCTCACCTTGAAGTGCGAGATCATCTCCTGCGTTGTTGCGTCGATGTGGGAGCGCGAGGCCACAACACGAAGGCCATCGGCCGGGGGCGATTGTACGCCCATCGCCGTCACACCGCTGGCCGCGCCGGCCTCCCGGTCAGCGCGACCACCGGCAGCCCCCAATGTGGCGACCGTCTCGGCGATCCGCGCCAGTGCAGCATCGTCGTGCGGCGCACAGGTTGCGCTGAAAGCCGATCTCGTCGATGCGGTCACAAACAGTTTGTCTGCC
>CAZGNQ010000037.1:0-19498 GCA_964527285.1 uncultured Hyphomicrobiales bacterium
TGTGTTTCTGATGGTCACGGCGATTGGCTTTGCTCGGCACGGGATCGGCTATTTCAAGCTGTTCGCACCGGACGGTGTGCCCGGCTGGCTTCTGCCAATCATCTTCCCCATTGAGCTGATTTCCTACCTGATGCGCCCAATCAGCTTGAGCGTGCGTCTGTTCGCCAACATGCTTGCAGGGCACGCGGTCCTTAAGGTGTTTGCGGCATTCGTCGGCGCCATTGGCGCGCTCGGCGGACTGGCTGCCGCGGGTGGCATCTTCCCGCTGACGATGATGGTCGGGATTACAGCTTTGGAATTCCTGGTGGCGTTCCTCCAGGCGTACGTCTTCACGGTGCTCACGTGCATCTATCTGCACGATGCGGTGCACCTGCACTAATCACTCCAATCCTCGAAATCTGCTGATCAGGAGACCACTATGGACGCAGAAGCTGCGAAGTTTATCGGTGCGGGCCTCGCCTGCTTTGCTCTTATCGGTGCTGGCCTCGGCATCGGCATGATCTTCTCGAACTACCTGTCAGCGGCATTGCGTAACCCGTCCGCTGCTGCGGGCCAGTTCGCCAACCTGCTGATCGGCGCGGCGCTTGCGGAAGCCACGGGCCTCTTCGGTCTCGTGATCGCGTTCCTGATCCTCTTCATCTGATGCGATCAGGCGGGACGGACCTTCTTGCCGTCCTGCGCAGCGGTTGAGGGAGCGGCGCGCGGCCGTGCGCCGTAATCACGGGGCAGTGCCTGCGTCTGTCGCCAGCTCACGTGAATTAGCGGCTGACAAGGCGGTGTTGGGCTTTGCCTCATCGCTTGCCTGCCCGGCCTTCTCCCGTGATCTCAGGTACCACAGAATAGACGTGATGGTCTTCGCCCGGCGCCGCCGGACCGGGCCATCCCATAGGCACATTTGGCCCGCCGACCCCGGCAGCGGGACCGGCAGTGGATAAGAACGATGCCCCAGCTCGACGCCACGACGTTCGCCCCGCAGCTCATCTGGTTGGCGATCACGTTCACCGCCCTCTATTTCATGCTTTCGCGCATTCTGCTTCCGCGCGTCAAAGATGTGATTGAAGAGCGGCGTGACCGCATCCAGCGCGATCTGGATGAGGCAGAACGGCTCAATCAAGAAATGAAGGAAGCGCTGGCCAGCTATGAACAGGCTCTGGCACAGGCGCGCTCCAAAGCGAGCGGCATCGCCGCTGAGACGCGCAAAGATGTGACGGAAGCCATCGAGCGCAAGCAGGCCGAGGTTGAAGCTCAGCTTTCGGCACAAGCGGCCGAGGCTGAGGCGCGGATCGCGGCGAGCAAGGCAGAGGCGATGCAAAGCGTCCGGTCAATCGGCGCTGAGACAGCGTCGTCGCTCGTGGAGCAGTTGACGGGCACTGCGCCGGCGCCTGATGCGGTTGATGCTGCAATGGGCAATGCCGGCTGATACATGGCGGTCGCCATTTCACGGCGGCGAAGATGTGGCCTGCGGACGTCCGTGACGATCTGTTTTGTCAGAACCGCTGCGAAAGCGGCCTTTGATTAACGAGTGAAGGAAGCGGCCATGGGTGAGAACGAATGGGTGCTTGTCTCATTCATCATCTTCTTCGCCATTGTTTTTTATGCCGGTGCGCACAAGGCCATTGCGAAGGCGCTTGATGATCGGGCGGCCAACATCAAGGCTGAGTTGGATGAGGCGCGGCGACTGAAGACCGAGGCTCAAGGGCTGCTGGCCGAGTACCAGCGCAAGCGCGAGCAGGCGGACCAGGAAGCCGAAGAAATCGTCAGCCAGGCCAAACGTGAGGCCGAGGCGATGCAGCGCGAAGCGCAGGATGCCCTGGAGGCGTCCATTGCCCGACGCACCAAGGCGGCCGAGGAGAAGATCCGCCGCGCTGAAGAGCAGGCCGTTGCTGATGTGCGGAACACTGCTGTCGATATGGCAGTGACGGCTGCGCGCGGGATGATGGCAGGCAGCGTTCCCGGATCCCAGACCAACAACACCTTGCTTGACCGCAGCATTGCTGAGTTGCCGTCACGGCTGAACGGCTGAACGGCTGAACGGCTGAACGGCTGATTGGGCGCGCTGAACGAGGCGGTCAGGGCGGGCTCAATCTTGAATGCATCTGCGCCACCGAATTTCTCACGGACACTATGAAAGCCGTTGGGCGCTGGTCGGTCCGCATGGAGCGACCCGTTAAGCTGCGGTGCTCCTGGTGTGATTGTGAGGCGCCCTCCGTGGGCCCGCCTGCCGTTGGCCGGCGCCAACGCACCGTGGAAGTAAATCCCGCCAATTGACGGTTCAAATCTCAATGTGAGCGCAGCCACGGTGGGCGCGCCATCGGTCAAATATCTCAGCCCTGCGGCGTGTTCGCGTTTTCAAACGCCACCAGCAGTTTGTAATCAGCCGGCCGCGTCCCCACGGGGACGTCAAAATCAATGATGCCGGTCTGCGTAAAATACTCGATGGGCTTACCATCCTTGACGACCACCGGGATCTGCAATCGCGTGGTCACGACCGGCTCCCGGTTCACATTCACCACCGTGATGCGCACGGGCAGATTGAGCGGCCCAGCCTGACCTTTCGGCCCGAGCAGCACGCGGCCGAATACGCCGTACTTCACACGGATCTGGCCAGGCTGTATGGCGCACTCGCGCCCCGTCTTCATCAGCTCACCACGGTGCACGATGGCAAGCCCATCGCCTTCGCGCCCGGGCTCATAGACCGTATAGGTGCGGTCGCTGGTCCAGACCTCGGTTGCCGGGCACCCAAAGCCGCCGTTGTTCGTCCCGTTATTCAGTGCGAGCTGCGTTTGCTCCGGCGAGACCGGGCCGCCTGGAATACCGGCCGGCTTTGTCTCTTCGGCACCAAACAGGTTGGTTCCAATCCCGGATGTGATGGCCGATACGCCGCAACCACCGAGAACAGGCAGCAATGCGGCGCAGCCGGCAATCAACCCAATCCGCATGTGCATTGCAGATCGCTCCACGGGAGTCCTCCAAGACCAGTCCCTCGTGTTCCTAGTGGTTCTGACATTTGCGCCCACCTGGCATCACGCGCTAGGGAAAATGTCAGAACCAACAGGAACGCGAACGCGCGCTTCCCGATTTCATCGGCAACTACGCGTTCAATTCCGACTCAAAGATTAACACGCGGGAACCGCAAGTCCTAGCAGCGTTGTGCAAGCACCAGCGGGTTCAAATGTGTTCGCAATGCGGCAGTGCCGGGTGCCAAGGCCCTCAACGGTGCCAACCGGTCGGAGGCGTTGCACCTGGGTCTCGCCTCCGCCCAACCCTGGGGCTGTGACGATCAGTCAGGTCTCGAAGTTTCACGGTGCATCTCGTCGGAAATTGGCGTTGACGCATGGCACCCACATGTCATCGGTAGGGGCAAACTAGGGTCACACCGCAGCGATGGGCGCCGGGATGGTGGCGCTTACCTGATCGCAGCAACACACGTTGGACAGCACGAATGCCGATTTCCACCCAGGATCAGACACGCCCGGCGGTGAATGACGCTGAAATCGGCGACATGCCGCTGCGCTCAGCCCGCATTCTCCTTGCGGCGCCGCGAGGGTTCTGCGCCGGTGTCGATCGCGCCATCCAGATTGTTGAACTCGCGCTGGAGAAATACGGCGCTCCGGTCTACGTGCGCCATGAGATCGTGCACAACCGCTACGTTGTGGAGGGTCTTGAGGCCAAAGGTGCGGTGTTCGTTGAGGAGTTGAACGAGATTCCCGACCCCGACGCGCCGGTCATCTTCTCGGCGCACGGCGTGCCCAAGTCCGTTCCGGCCGACGCCGAGGCGCGCAAGATGTTCTACATTGATGCCACGTGTCCGCTGGTGTCCAAGGTGCACCTGGAGGCTGAACGGCTGCACGACCGCGGGTTCGAGATCGTGCTGATCGGGCACGCCGGTCATCCGGAGGTGATCGGCACCATGGGGCAGTTGCCCGACGGTGCCATCGCGCTGATCGAAACGGTGGCTGATGCCGCCGGCTTTGCGCCACGCGATCCCGAGAAGCTGGCCTTCGTAACGCAGACAACACTTAGTGTGGATGACACAGCCGACATCGTGGCCGAACTCCAGCGGCGCTTTCCCGCAATCGTTGCGCCGGCCAAGGAGGACATCTGTTACGCCACCACCAACCGCCAGGCGGCTGTCAAAGCGATCGCTGGCCAGTGTGACTGGCTCTTCGTGGTGGGCGCGCCGAATTCGTCCAACTCGTTGAGGCTGGTGGAGGTGGGCGAAAAGGCCGGTGCCGGGCGGGCACAACTGGTGCGCGGGGTTGGTGATTTGCCAATCACTGATCTTTTGAACACCGACAAGCCTGAGGTGACCATTGGCATCACCGCCGGGGCGTCAGCGCCTGAGGTTCTGGTCAATGACGTGATCGGTGGGATTGGCGATTTGTTCAAGACGTCCGTCGAGATCGTGGAGACGGCGCGCGAAAGCGTCACGTTCAAGCTGCCGCGGGAACTGCGCCAGGCTGCCCAGGCGCGCGCTGCGGGCACCACGCCCGCCGGTCCGGCCGATGGTGCCGGGGCCGGTGCGTGATGGCGGTCTACACCCATGTTGACGAAGGGGATCTGCGCGCGCTGCTTGCCAACTTTGATCTCGGAGCATTGACCAGCTTCAAGGGCATCGCTGAAGGCGTTGAGAACTCCAATTACTTCGTCCAGACCGACGCTGGCCGGTTTATCCTCACGCTCTACGAAAAGCGCGTCGCATCTGAGGACCTGCCGTTCTTTCTGGGGCTCATGGAACACTTGAGCGCCCGCGGTCTCACGTGTCCGCGGCCTGTGGCGGATCGCAATGGTGTGGTGCTCCATCGCCTCGGCGGACGCGACGGCGCAATCTTCACCTACCTCGATGGCACGTGCGCGCGCGTTCCCTCGCCGCTCCAGTGTTCACAGTCGGGCGAGGCCATGGCCCGGTTCCATGCCCTGGCCGCCGATTTCGATCTGCATCGCGATAATGCACTGGGTTTGGCCGGCTGGTACGCATTGCGCGACAAGTTGCGCTGCGCCCACATTGCGCCAGCGGAGGATTATCTCGCGGCCACGGTTGGGCCCGGCCGCACAATCCCCAGCGGAGATGGCACAGGCCGGGTTGGCGCCTTCATCGACCAGGAGCTAACTGCCGTTGAGCGAGGCTGGCCGGAGGGCGCGGCGCGTGGCGTTATTCATGCGGATTTTTTTCCCAATAACGTCTTCTTCAATGCCGGTGAACTCTCCGGTATCATCGACTTCTATTTCGCTTGCGAAGATGTGCTATTGTACGACGTGGCCATCGCCATCAATGCTTGGTGCTTCGATCTGGATGACACCCTGAATGTGCAAAAGTCCGCAGCGCTGCTCGATGGTTATTTGCGCGTTCGACCGCAGGCACGCGAAGAACTGGCACACCTGCCTGTGCTCGCTCGGGCAGCGGCACTGCGGTTTTTCCTGACCCGCGCCTTCGATTGGATCAATACGCCAGCAGATGCGTTGGTCGTGCCGCTCGATCCGGTTGCCTACCTCAAGCGCTCCATGTTCCACGCAGGCGTGCGCGATGCGTCCGCGTATAGCGGTTGACGCCAAAGCCCGTTGGACACCGGCAAGTCAGGTGAGGCCGCGATGGCTGGAGAGAAAAAATCCGTCACCATCTACACGGACGGCGCCTGCTCAGGCAATCCGGGCCCTGGCGGCTGGGGCGCAATCCTCACCTATGGTGCCCACGAGCGGGAACTCTCCGGTGAGGAGCAGAATACGACCAACAATCGAATGGAGTTGATGGCCGCCATCGCGTCGCTCGAAGCGCTGAGGGAGCCCTGCGCTGTCGATCTCTTCACGGACTCCGTTTATGTCCGCGACGGGGTCACCAAATGGATCCATAACTGGAAGAAAAACAATTGGCGCACGGCCGCGAAGAAGCCGGTCAAGAACGCTGAGTTATGGCAGCGCCTTGATGAGGCCCAGGCCCGGCACGATGTGCGCTGGCACTGGGTGAAGGGGCACGCAGGTGACCCGATGAACGAGCGTGCCGACGCACTAGCGCGCAGCGGCATCGCCCGCCTGCGGTCGGCCTGATCAGCCGAGCGCCGCCATCAACTCAGCCGCGCTCGAGCGTTCAGCCGAACTTGGGGTCTCTTCGATGTTAAGCGCCTTCACGGTGCCATCCTCGACCAGCATCGCGTAGCGTTTGGAGCGAACGCCCAGGGCCGCGATCGACAGGTCCACGTCCATGCCCAGTGCCTTGGTGAGCGTGGCATTTCCGTCCGCAATGAAGGCCAGCTTGCCAGCCGCGCCCGTTGATGCCGCCCATGCCTGCATGACGAAGGGATCGTTGACAGCGAGGCAGATGACGGCGTCCACGCCCTTGCTCTTGAACGTGTCGAGGTGCTCCAGGAAGCCCGGCAAGTGCTGGTCGTTGCAGGTGGGCGTGAAGGCGCCCGGGACAGCAAACAGAACAACCTTTTTGCCGGCGAACACGTCCGATGTGGTCGTGTCGGTCGGCGCGTCGCCGTCGATCAGCTTGAACTCGGCGGCGGGGATCTGGTCGCCAACGGCAATGGCCATGGGTCTCTCCTGGCGTGACGGGGTGGGATGCATCGGCGTCGTGTGCGCTTGCGCGGCGGCCCTGGCCTGCAGGGCACCCGAGCATGGGCGTCGCGGCAACTCACGCGTGCTCGATCGGCTTGGGTGTCAGTGCAGCGCACATGACGAAAGTCGCATAACCCAGCTGGGCGCGACAAGGAAGAGCGCTTTCGGCGCGCCCGTCCCCCATCGCCCCACGGTTGCCATCGCTGCGCGGCCGTTGGCGGCGGCCACCGTTTCGGCAGAGGTCATTGGGTCGCGGTGCGGTTCGAGATCGCCAGCTCAAACGCGCCAGCCGCTGTGGTCACGGTGGCCCACAGCTTTGCCCCGCGCAGGCCGTCGACGTCGTACGTCTTCGTGAGGTCCGAGGCGAACGTCATCCGCACCATGGCGTTGCCGCCAGCCTTCGCATTGGCATTCCCTGTCTTGGCGTCCCCCGATGTCCGTCTGACCGGTTTTGCCATCGGCACAAAGGTGCCGTCCGCGGCTTCGAGAAACAGATCGGCCTGACCGGCGAGCTCGCGTGCAACAGCCACCGTCACGGTGAGTTCCGGCGCTGGCCCGGTGAAGACGGCGGAGTTGCTGAGCAGCGCGACCGGCGCGGCTGCAGACTTCTGCAGGTCAACTGAGCCGCTTCCTTGGGCGTCAACCTCGGTGATGCGTCGCGGCACGGCATTGAGCGCGGCCTCAAGCGCCGGCTGATGGGGGCTTGAGCCCTTCGCCATCGCCGGCAAGGTCAGGGCAAGGGTTGCGTCCACGGGAATGCAGATATCCAGGCAAACGCCGTAGTGCATCGCGACGCGCAGCTCGATCGGCCGGGTCTTGTCGAGCGCGCGCACGACGATCGGCAGCATCACGCGCCTCTTGTAGCCGATGGCTGACCCGAACTCATCGACGAGGCGGCGCGGCGCTGGAAACAGCACCCGTGCCTCAGCCACGTTCTTTGAGGCGGAAAAGTCAAAAAAAGGCGCCATGCCGCCAGCGTCGCCGGGCGTCCTCCAGTAGGTCTTGAACCCGTCATCCATGACGATTTCGATCGCAGCGAGGGGGTCGCCGAGGGTCAGCCGCGTGTCGCGAAGATCCCGGCGTGGCTCTGTCACGGCGCCCCGGACCAGGCGGACCTTGTTGTGGAACCCCTCAATCCAGGCCGATTCACTGGCAGGCGATGGGGCTTTAAGAAAGTCAAACAGACCTGTGCCAGCCGTGGAGACGGCAGTTTGTGCGATGCCGGGACCGGACCACATGCCCAGGGCAAGGACGCCAGCGAGCGCCACGGCGGCCCAGGTGCGCGCGCAGTCTGCCACCGCGGCGCGTGTTGACCCGCCAGGACGGATCGCGCGTGGCACGGCCCGGCCACGGCAGGTCCCACAGCTTGAAGACATCATTGGTGTGCGGCCTTTCGGTCAACGAGGTGCGGTGGCTGGGCACCGCGCAGGTGCATCGGCTCTTCTTTTCATATTGAACATTAACAGAGGCAGACGGCAGCCGCAGGCACACCTGCCATCAAAGCCCCGTGTGCGATATGAGGTGGTCGATCTCACGCATGCGATCTCACGAGTGCGATTGCTGGGGCTTGCAGATCGTGCGCGGCAGGTCCTTGCGCAGCGCGACAGGCTGGACGGCTGGCGCAAGAACGCGTCGGCGCATGCGTCACACCGTCTTGTGCGTGTTTGGGCGGGCATAAGCAGGTTCTGTTTGGCGCCGCGCGGGGTATGTTTGACGCCTGTCCTCAACGCCGTCACTTTCCGGATCAACACCATTTGGCGGATTGGGCCGTTACGCATTGCACCCGATGGTCCGCTCGTTTGGGCCGCCGAGGGCCCCTCCGCACTGGCTTCACACATAGGCCCCCCACCCTCACTGGCCCCCCTCTCTGGCCAAGAGGCCATGCAACAACCGCCTCTCGGATAGGACGATCATACCCCATGAGCGAGACAGGTTCGGCAAAACCGTCGGAAATCGCGACCACGTCGTTGGATGGCCAGGTGCTCATTGCGATGCCCGGCATGAGCGATCCGCGGTTCGAGCGATCGGTCATTTTTATGTGCGCTCACAGCGAGCAGGGCGCCATGGGCCTGATCATCAATAAGCCGGTCGCCAACATCACCTTTGCTGAATTGCTCAAGCAGCTTGATATTTCCGATGCGGCAAGCGGCGAGGCCGCGCCCGATCTGCCCATTTGCGTCGGTGGCCCGGTGGAAAGTGGGCGGGGCTTCGTCCTGCACAGTGCGGACTATGTTGCGAAAGACAGCACGCTCGTCATCGATGAGCGCACCTGCATGACGGCGACGCTGGACATCCTCAAGGCCATTGCCGGTGGGCGCGGTCCCGAGCGCGCACTGTTGGCGCTTGGCTATGCGGGCTGGGCACCGGGGCAACTGGAAGATGAAATCCAGCGCAACGGATGGCTGACCTGTGCGGCAGACGCGAGCCTTGTCTTCGGCACCGAGCCCGCACTGAAGTATGATCAGGCGCTGGCCCGCATGGGCATTTCCGAGGCGTTTCTTTCAAGTGAGGTCGGGCACGCCTGACGGGCCAGAAACGCCGGGGACGCCAGCCACCGCCCAGGTCGGCGTCAGTCGTCCCGACGACGGTTGGCCGCCAAGCTGGGCTTGGTGCCGAACTGCGGCGGCGGCGTTGGCGACGGGCGGGCAGCGTCAGGTGACGTCCCGATCCCCGGCTGAGCCGTCGTGCGCGCCCCCGCGGTACCAGCGCCGACGCCGCCGGCATTTTCAGGTGCCCCAACAGGTGCTCCGCCAGCGGGTGGCGGAGGAGCGACGGCAAAGGGCGTTGCCGGCGGATGCGATGCAGCACCGTTGCTGGAGCCGGCGGTGGGCGCGGGTGGCGCAGGCGGCCGTTGCGGTGATTGCGGCTGACCAGCGCGTTGCGCAGGCGGTGCCTGTGGTCGCGGCGGTCCACCGTTCGCAGTCGCCGCCTTGCTCGGGCGTGTCGCGCGAGGCGGCGCTGGCCTGGCTGGAGCGGCCGGCGGCTTGCCGTCACCGGCAGGCGATGTGCCGCCGGTAGCCGATGTGCCAGGCACAGCGGCGCGCAGCCTTGACCACGTGGACGACAACGCGCCCTTGAAGTCCAGTGGGCCTGATTTTTGTGCGCGACCCTGCTTCTTCGGGCCCCTCTGGGCACCCTTGGTTCCCTTTGCTCCCTTGGTTTCCTTGGCACCCTGGGCCGTCCGGGCTCTCGCCTCGCCGTTGATGGCCGGGCCGTCGCCTGCAAATTGGGGAGGCGGCGGTGCGTTGGCCGGGCCGCGTCCGCCGCCGCTTGCGGAACCGTTGCCCGCACGGTCAGAGGCGGCATCCTCAGTGTCCGCGTGTTGAGCGGCTGCGCGCTTAGGGCCGGCCCCCGCGATGTTGTCGCGGCTGTTCGGCAGTGGCCGTGTGGGCGGAAGATCAACCGGGGAGCGGTTGGGTTGGCGCACATGCGCGCCTGAAATGTCATCGCCGCGCACAATCATCTCGGCATCGGCGCCATCGTCTGGGGTTTCGCCGGCCCGGGCAAAACGCGGCCCTCCCTCGCCAGCCCCAGCCGTTGAGGCCTCCGCCACGCCCTCGACAACGATTTCCTGCGAGCCTGGATCGGCGCCAAGCCGTGCACGCGCTGCGGCGCTCTCAGCCGTTTCGTGATCCGGCAACGCGTCTGATGGCGATGCACCACCTTTTTGTGGTGCGCGCTCACCGCGCGTGTCGGCGCGTCCCGGTCGAGACAGCATCCGCTCAAAGAGTGAGCTGCGGCCAGAGCGACGCTCCGCACGGGCGATGGAGCGCATGAGGTCTACCGCCTCCGCCGCCGCCATTGGTTTTGCGAAGTAGAACCCCTGCGCCATGTGGCATCCGAGCGTGCGTAGGGCGAGCGCGTCCTCATAGGTTTCAACGCCCTCCGCCACGACGTCGCGTTTCAGTTCGCGCGCGAGCACCAGAATGGACCGGATGATCGCCTGGGCGGTGTCGTTGCCGCTGACACCTGACACAAGGCTGCGGTCGATCTTGATGGTATCGAAGGCAAACCGATGCAGGTAGGCGAGCGATGAAAAACCGGAGCCGAAATCATCGACGGCAAGGCTGGCACCGGCCTCGCGCAGCGCTTGCAGGACGTGGATCGCGCGCTCCGGATCGCCCATGACGACCGATTCCGTGAGTTCGATCTTCAGGCAGCGCGGCGGCACGGTTTCACGGCGCAGAATGGAGCGAATGTCCTGCAAGAGATCCGGGCGCAGCAACTCTGACGTCGACATGTTGACGCTGACAAACAGCGGGTTGTCGCTGCGCTTCAGGAGTTTGTGCCAGCTGGCCAGGCTTTCGCTCGCCATCGTCACCGCCTGACAGCCGAGCGGCGCCATGAGGCCGAGCTCTTCGGCCATGGGCACAAACGCGTCCGGGCTGAGCGTGCCAAGCCGCGGATTGTCCCAGCGAAGCAGGGCCTCAAAGCCAACGAGGTCTGACGTCGCCAGCGACACGATGGGCTGATAGGCGAGATGGAATTGGCCGTCCGTGACAGCCCGGCGCAACTCAGCTTCCAGCACCACCCGATCATCGGTCTCCTGGCGCATGGACGGCATGAAGATTTCCGTCCGGTCTGAGCCGGCGCGTTTGGCCCGATAAAGCGCGTTCTCCGCTTCACGGATCATGTCTGTGGCTTGCGCCTGCAATCCGTCATAGCGCGCTGCGCCAATGCTACAGGTCAGCACGATCTCCTGGCCCACCAGCGTCATGGAAGAACGCAACGAACGCCGGCAGCGCTCAGCCAGTTGGGCCACTTCGCGCGGGTGCATGGGCTGTTTGATCAGAACGGCGAACTGGTCACCACCGAGCCGGGCCAGGGTGTCTTGAGGCGACAGATGCCGCTGCAGGCGGCGCGCGACGGTCTTGAGCATGCTGTCGCCGACCACGAGGCCGAATGCTGAGTTGATGTTCTTGAAGCGGTCGATGTCGATCAGCATGATCGTCGGCGCGCCGAACGCCGGGTCAGCGACTTCGCGCAGGGCCGTGTCGAGCCGGTCGAGGAACAGTTCGCGGTTCGGCAGGCCCGTCAGATGGTCGTGTACCGCGTCGTGCAGCAGGCGCTCGCGCGCGCGCTGATTGTCAGTGACGTCGCGCAGCAGCCCGACCGATTTGAGTGTCCGCGTCGTTTGGTCCTCAAACGCCATTGATCGCAATTCAAACCACCGGAAGGTGTTGTCGGCTTTGCGCAGGCGCAGTGTCAGGTCGATCCGTCCGGCGGTCTGGTCCTCCACGGCGTTGATCAGGAGGCGCAGTTTTTCCCGGTCTCCGGGGTGCACGTGGGTCAACCAGTCGGCTGTGCGGGTGTTCAACTCACCCGGATGCAACTCCAGTTGTGTCTCAATCAGTGGCGCGGTGATGATCTCGTCGCGCCGCGCGTTCCATTCCCAATATCCAGACTGGGCGCAGTCGATGGCCCGCGCACGCAATTGCATTTCACTCGCGGCCGCCGCTTGCAGCGGCTGGCTCGACCGGAACGCGAACTGCGTAACGGTGAAGCCGATCAACAGCAGGATCAACACGAGACCAGCGAGCAGGCTGGGCACGACGAAGTCACCTGAAAGGCGGCCGTTGAGGGCGGCGGCCGTGCCGAAGATCCAGACCAGAAACAAAAGCCAGAGCGGCACCAGCGACAGGGCGCGGTCCTGACCGCGCAACGCGAGGTAACCGACCGCCAGGGATCCAAACGCGGCGATGATGACGAATGACAGCCGCGCCAGCGTGATGCCGAGCGTGGGGTCCAGCAACGCGATCGTCACGACCCCCAACTGGCCGAGGATCCAAACGGCAAAGACAGCCCTGATCCAAGCGTGCCAGTTGGCAACGCGCAGGAACGCAAACAGGAAGGCAACCGTGCTCGCGGCGATCGCGGCCTCGGCGCCCGCTCGCCAGAAGGCCGTATCGGCAACATCGAGCCGGAACAGGCGGTGCCAGAAGCCGAAATCAACACACAGATAGGCGACCACGCTCCAGGCGATCATCGCTGCCAGCGGAAAGATCGGCTTGTGGTTGGCGGTGAAAATCGCCGTCAGGAAGATCGCAAGCAGCGTCGCCACGCCCAGCAGGACGCCGTTAAATAGCATCTGATCGCGCTTGCTCTCCTCAAACGCGCTTGGTGCCCAAAGCTGCAACCTGGGAAACCGGTCGGACGCAAGCTCGATAACATATGTCACGGTTTCGCCTGGTGCGAGCGTCACGCGGAAAATGTCGATCTGATCGTTCGGCACCGGCTCTGGCACGAAGCCGATGGACGGCGTGATCCGTCTCAGGCGCGGCGTATCAAGATCCGGAAACAGGATGCCCGAGCCCTGCGCGCGGTAGCGGTCGGCCGTGATCCAACGCTCGATCGGCCGCGTGCCAGCGTTGCGCAAGGCGATCACGGCCCAGTTGGGGTTGGTGCCCGGCGTCACCGAGCGCACAACCATCCGGCCCACGGTACCGTCCGCGTTGGGGGCAGTGTCGACCGGCAGATTGTCGGCACGCTGCTCGTAGAGATCCGCACGCTCGGTCAGTTCAAGCACAGCCGTCTGGGGATCGACGTCAATCACGTCCAGCGCGATAGCCGGACCAGCGCCTATGATGGCCAGCACAACGCTCGCCCAGATCGCCAACAGGAGGCCAAGGCTCCCGGTCCCCTGCGATCCGCACACATCCCGGGCGCGCGCCGCGTAGACGCAGGCACCGCCCGACGCCCGATGGCGGCCGGACGATCCGTCACTGCTGCGCTGGCTGCTCATCGCCCGCTTCATGCGCCTACCGATCACGATCATCCGCTGCGCTGCCAGATTGGTCCAGACCCTCGCGCGGATCGCGCTGCAAGTTTACGCGCGTGCCTGTTGCTCACGGTCGCCGGGCACGCCGGGCCGCTCGTTCGGCCTCAGCCATGTGACAATCGCGATCCCGTCGGACAGCGCCGGTGCACGACATCAATCGAGATCCCCGGCAATCAGTCCGAAAAGATAATGGTCCTGCCAGATCCCGTTGATCTTGAGGTTTTGCCGTGCCCGCCCTTCCCGTTGAAACCCGACCTTTTCAAGGACGCGGGCTGATGCGGCGTTGTCTGGCAGGCAAGCGGCTTCGATCCTGTGAAGGTTCAACTCGGCGAAGGCAAACCGGCAGAGCGCACGCACCACGACGGTCATATGGCCTCGTCGGCTGAATTCCTCCCCGAGCCAGTAGCCCAGAACGCCGCTTTGTGTCACGCCGCGCCGCACGTTCGACAGCGAGATGCCCCCAACCATCGCATGGTCGGCGCGCTGAAAGAGCAGGAAGCTGTAGCCGGTCTCTTCGCGCAGCTCGCGTGAATAAAACCGCAACCGACGACGGTAGGCTGCGCGCGTCAGCTCATCGCTGGTCCAACTCGGCTCCCAGGGCGCCAGGAACTTGCGGTTGCGCATCCGCAGCGCTGCCCATTCGCGGTAGTCAGACGCCGCGGGCGGGCGCATGTAGAGCGGCCCCGCGTCGATCACGAGGCCATGGCTGCGCCCGTGGCGTGGACCGAGCCCGCTGCGATATGCGAGGCGGGGCGCGAACAGCCCCAACGTGCCGCCCCAATCGCGTGCGCCGTCGCCGCCATGGCGCACTTCGCCTGCCAAGTATGGGCTATCGGGGCTTGGGGTATCAGGGCTTGGGCCGTTGGGGGCCGAGCCGCCGACAATCGCACTGCCGACATGACGTGCGCTCGTCGAAACGTTTGGCTGAGCGGCGCCGGTCGGGACGGCCGGCGCGGCATGCCCACGCGCGCCAGTGTTGGATCCTGCCACGGCCAGCGCGCGCGACCACAACGTCTGCATGACCGTCACGGCTGATCGGGCTCCCATAAGTCATGCAACGTCATGGCGCGATGCAACTCAATGCCGTCAGGCCATTCAATGTGGCGTTCGGCGTTCTGCAGGCGACGATGATCAACGACCTCTGCCCAGGGTCCGGACCACCGGGGCGCTGCGAGCGGTGAGTTAAGCCTGTCGCACCTCGCCGCTCAACCCGCATGTCATTCGCGTGCGTGCTTTCCGCGACAAAACGGTCTCAAGCGCGCCCGGCCGTGATGGCCGATGGATCACAGGCGCTCGCCCGCGGGCTGACAACCGCCCATGCGATATTCTCCTGTTCCAGGAAGCCAGCGGTCAGCCGCTGGACGTCGTCGGCTGTCACGGCATCGACCCGGGCGATCAGTTCCTCTGGCGTCAGCACACGACCGTGGGCGAGCAGGTGGCGGGCCATCTGTTCAGCGCGAGCGCCGCTGGATTCAAGGCTCATCAGCAGGCCGGCTTTCAACTGCGCCTTGGCGCGGTCAATTTCGTCCTGACGCGGGCCACCATGACGCAGCGCATTCAATTCCCCCCAGACAACACCCATCAGCGGCTCCACCGCATCGGGCGCCGTCCCGGCATAAACGCCAAACATGCCTGCGTCGCTGTAGCCGGAGGCGAAGCTGTAGATCGAGTAGCACAGTCCGCGCTCTTCCCGGGCCTGCTGGAAAAGCCGCGAGGAGATGCCGCCGCCGAGGAGGCCCGACAGCACCTGAGCTGCGAAGAAGTCCGGCGAGCGGAACGATACGCCGTCAAAGCTGATCGAGACGTGCGCCTGCTCGATCGGGCGATCGACCGCACAGCCCATGCCTTTGAAGCGGGCAGGCGCGACCGGCGCGGCGTGCCCCTGGGGCAGTCGTTCCGCCAACTGCGCTGCGATATCGACAATCTGGGCGTGGTCCACATGCCCTGCGGCGCTAACAATCATGTCGCCCAGGCGATAGCGCTCAGCGAGGTGTGTGCGCAGATCAATCGTTTGCAGCGCGCGCACGGTGTCGAGAGAGCCGAGGATGGGCCGCCCGAGCGCCTGGTCGGGGTAAGCGTTGCGCTGAAGCACGTCGAACAGGATCTCGTCAGGCATGTCCGAAACGCCAGCGATCTCCTGCTCCACGACGTGTTTTTCACGCTCCAGGTCGTCCGCGCCGAGCCGCGCATCGCAGATGATGTCGCCGAGCAGTTCCAGCCCGAGACGCACGTCATCCTTGAGGACGCGCGCATAATAGGCCGTCACCTCGTAGCTCGTTGCGGCGTTCAGATCCCCGCCGACGTTCTCAATTTCCTCAGCGATCTCGGCCGCAGAGCGCCGTGTGGTCCCCTTGAAGGCCATGTGCTCAAGAAGGTGGGACAGCCCGTTGCGCTCGGCCGTCTCGCTGCGCGCGCCTGTTGCGACCCAGATGCCGAGCGATGCGGTCTGAAGGTGCGGCATGTGGTGCGTCGCCACGCGCAGCCCGTTTGCAAGCGTGGTCATACGGATGCCGCTTGCCAATTGGCCGCCGCGTGACGGGTCTGCGAAGATCACATCGTGACCGGCACTTTCAGCGTGAGCGCTGTTGTGTGCGGCGCGGTCGGCACCGGTGCGCGTCATGGTCGTCCCCGTGGCCTGCTGTTCATATGCGAGCGCGTTGGTGCAGCGCTTGCCGGGCAATAGGTTTGTGGCCTGCGGCCGTCCCGGTCCCGCGCCATTCACTTGGCCCACAAACTCGCCGGTTAATTGGCCAGTTACTGGGCCCATTAGTTAGCCGGTCAATTGGCCCGGCGCCTGGGAAGTGCGTCGCGTCTGACGTGTCATCCGCCCATGTTGCACGCACGGGACCGCTCGAAAAGAAAATCCCGCACAGCTCCATAGTCATTCGCGATGACATCAAAGTGCTCCGCGCGCGCATGCAGGTCGCCGACACGTGCCGGCAAAGCGGGTGCAACGCCCGTCGCCGCTTCCACCGCCGCCGGGAATTTGGCCGGATGGGCGGTGGCGAGCGTCACCATGGGAGCGCGCGAAGTGGCCTTGTGAGCGGCGTTTTCGCCCGGATTGACGGGTGGATGCGCCACAATGCCGACGCTTGCCGCATCGGTCATGGCCGCGCCACGTCGCGCGGCCTCGACCGCCCGTGCCACGTGCACGCCCACAGCGGTGTGAGGGTCGAGCACCTCACCTGTGGCCTTGTGGATTTCCGCCATCGTGGCGTCGGTCTGCTCAACGTCCGCGCGCCCGGCGTCGAACTCGCCCACGATGGCCTCGCGCACCGCGTGCGGCATGGTGAATGCGCCGGATTGCTTGAGCGAGCCCATCATCCGCCGGATGAGGTCCGCGTCGCGTCCGCTGGCTTCAAAGAGCAAGCGCTCAAAGTTGCTCGACACCTGAATGTCCATGGACGGCGTCTGGGTGGCGACCACGCCGCCCACCTCATAACGCCCCGTGGCCAGCGCCCGTGGCAGAATGTCGTTCCGGTTGGACGCGATCACGAGCCGGTCGATCGGCAGGCCCATCCGCTTAGCGACCCATCCGGCCAGCACGTCGCCGAAGTTGCCCGTTGGCACGCTGTAGCTGACCGGGCGTGCTGGCGCTCCCAGTTCCGTTGCTGTCGTGAAGTAGTAGACGGTCTGGGCCATGATCCGCGCCCAGTTGATTGAATTCACGCCCGAAAGCGCCAGGCGATCGCGGGTTGGCAGGTCCGCGAACATCGCCTTCACGATGGCCTGACAGTCGTCAAACGTGCCTTCCAGCGCGATGTTGTGGACGTTGTCCGCGGCGACCGTCGTCATCTGCCGGCGTTGCACGTCGCTGACGCGGCCGTGGGGGTGCAAGATGAAGATATCGATCGCCTCGCGGCCCTGAAAAGCGTCGATTGCCGCTCCGCCCGTATCGCCAGAGGTGGCGCCGATGATCGTGGCGCGCTGGCCTCGCCGCTGGAGGGCGGCATCCATCATCCGCGCGAGCAGCTGCATGGCCACATCTTTGAAGGCGAGCGTCGGGCCGTGAAACAGCTCCATCACCCATTCGCCTGGTCCAACCTGAACAAGCGGCGCGATGGCGTCGTGGCTGAACGTGGCATAGGCGGCGCCGATCATGTCCCGCAGTTCGGTTTCGCCGAACGCATCGCCCACGAACGGCTGCAAGACAGTGTAGGCCACCTCGGCGTAGGGCCGTCCCGCCATGTCTGCGATGGTGTCACGCGAGAGATGCGGATAGCGCTCAGGCACATAAAGCCCGCCGTCGGCGGCGAGGCCGCGCAGCATTGTGTCCTCGAAATTGAGAACCTCAGCCTCACCGCGTGTGCTGATGTAGTGCATGCTCGGCCCCCGACGCGGCAGCGCGATATTGAGACGCCATCACGCACACTGCGCGGTGACAGTCCATTTGCCCGTTACAGACCGTTGGTGCCGCGGCCCTCGCGCCGCACCGTCACGGCAAACGCCACAAACACGAACACCAGCGTTGCCGCCAGCCCAAACCAGGTGATCGCATACTCAAGGTGGCGATTGGGCAGCGTGAGACGGGTCGTGCCCGGCTCAGGCGTGATTGCCAAACCGGAAAGCGCTGGCGTGTTCCCCGGTGCCGTTGCGGCGTCGAGATAGAAATCCGTGCGCAGGTTCAGTCCGGCTTGCGCCTCGTTGACGCTGCGCGCCATGCCCTCAATGTCGGGCCAGTACCAACGGCGCCGCGCGGCATCATCGTCCGGCGTGAACACGCTCGGGCGTTCGCCGGCATGGCGGACCAGGGCCTCGAATGCGGCCGGCGCGCCGCTCGCGTTCCGAGTGCCAGAGGGCAGTGCGCGCTCAAAGGCGTCGCGTTGCTCGGCCGCGATGAAACCGAGGTTCACGAGAACGGATTGCGGCGCACCCTGCGGCGTCACCGGCCCATTCGCAGGCGTTGCCGGCACGAAAACATTCCAACCGGCGATGCCACCACGGCCAGTGTAAACGTAAGCAGGCTTGGTCAGCGACACCGTCGCATCAATCGCTACGCGGGAGTAGCGCGGCGGCTGGCCGCCCGGCGCGCGCGCCATGGCGGTTGTGAGCGTGACGGCGGCGGCGTTGGCGCGTGTGTCGATTGCTGCCTGCAGGCCTTCCTTCCACTGGAGGCGCGAAAGCTGCCAGACACCAAGAGAAATGAGGATCGCCAGCCCGGTGACCGTCAGAAGCGCAGCCACCCAAAGTCCGCCGGGGTGTGCGCCGCCGCGCGTCGTGGATTGCGTATCGGGCTGGTCCATGGGGCACTCCTCCGCCCGGTTGTCGTGCACGGGTTGGCCATCGGGCGTTCATCACCGATGACTTAACCATAACGCCGGATGCAGTATGCCCGGATGCGCGTTGATTTTACGACCATTGGCGTGCGACCAATGGTCAAGTCAGGGCTTTTCTGACGGCATGGCCCTGGTGCTATCGGCCTGCCATGGCATGATCTGGCTGTGCATGCACGGCCGTAGTCGTTCGGTCACCACCGGAGGTCTTTATGAATACGCTGCCCCGCGCCGAAGAGTTCCTCAATGCCGTGTCGTCGGCATTGCCGTCGGATCACCCCACCGTCCGCTGGGGGCGCACCGGCGTGCTTCTGGTGAACCTCGGCACGCCGGACGGCACCGAGTACTGGCCCATGCGGCGCTATCTTGAAGAGTTTCTGACTGACCGCCGCGTGATCGAGTGGCCACGCGCCTTGTGGTACCCGATCCTCTACGGGATCGTGTTGATGCGCCGCCCGGGCAAGGTGGGCAAGGCGTATGAGGAGATCTGGAACCACGCGGACGGTGAGAGCTTCCTGCGCACCTACACCCGCAACCAGTCCGACCGTCTTCGGGAACGGCTTGGCGCCGGCGATGCATCCGGCAACAGCCAGCTCGTGGTGGATTGGGCCATGCGTTACGGTCAGCCCTCCATTCCCGACAAGCTGCAGGAGCTGAAGGACGGCGGCTGCGACCGCATTGTGCTGTTTCCGCTCTACCCACAGTACGCCGCGGCGACCACCGCGACCGTGAACGATAAAGCGTTCGATTCGCTCAAGGCGATGCGTTGGCAGCCGGCATTGCGCACCGTGCCACCTTACCATGACGATCCAGACTACATCCAAGCCCTGGGTCAGTCGATCGAGGACCACCTCGCGAAACTTGACTGGGAGCCGGAGCACCTGATCGCGTC
>CAZGNQ010000038.1:0-11437 GCA_964527285.1 uncultured Hyphomicrobiales bacterium
TATCGTCTTGATACGGGCGACCAGCTCCGCGTCTTCGTCTATGGCCAGCCGAGCCTATCGCGCGTCTATACCGTCGATGATGTGGGAACGATCCAGGTGCCGCTCATCAATCAGGTGCGCGCGCGTGGGCGCACGCCGCGGCAGGTCAAGGGCGCAATTGCCTGGTCGCTGGCGCAGGGCTTCGTGAAGGACCCGCAAGTGACTGTCGAAGTAGCGCAATATCGGCCATACTTCGTGATGGGCGAGGTGGTGAACGCTGGCGGCTATCCCTTCGGCCTCGGTCTGACGGTGCGCGAGAGCATTGCGCTGGCTGGCGGGCACTCCCCACGGGCGGAAAAACGCTTTGTGAAGCTGACACGGACCGCTGAGGGCTTGCGTGACACCTACGAGGTCACGCTCGACGAGCCGGTGCAGCCCGGGGATACGATCACGGTGCCGGAGCGCTGGTTCTGATCCTGTGATCCCATTAGCCGTCGGACGCTGCGACTGCGATGCAACGCCGGTGTGCCACAGGGCCGACGCCCCCCCCCTTTCAAGCCGACGACCACCGACGGTGGCTGGGGCAATCCGAACCGCAGTCCTAACCAGAGGGGTTGGGCTGGGGGCTGGGGCTCGGGGGGTGGGTCTGGGACCCCAGAGGGCTCGTCGGGCGGCCGTCACCTATCCCTGCCGGATGCGCTCCCGATCCGGCAACGCGCCGTGTGTTGTGAGCGGGGCTCAAGTGCTGTGAGTCAAACTTAAGGCGATAAGGTCACCGGGATCTCGTCCTGCTCATCCTCATATGTCGCCACCAGCTGCGTGGTGCCGTCGCGTCCGTAGATATCGGCGCGGAAATGCGCGGTCCCGGCCCCCCGCGCCCATCCGGTCAAATACACGAACTTGACTGGAATTTTCTTTTCCAACTCAATGTCTTCAGCCAGTCCGTTGGCGACCACCTCATCGATGCGTTCACGCGTCCAGTTGTCCTCGTGGTCGCGCGCGATCCAGGCGGCCAGATCCAGAACCTTCTCCACCCGCACGCAACCTGCGCTGAACGCGCGGGCTGAGCGCTGGAACAGCGGCTTGAGCGGCGTGTCATGCAGGTACACGATTTCGTCGTTGGGCATGTCAATGCGCACGACACCGAGCGCGTTGTGGGTCCCTGGGTCTTGCCGGAACTTTACATTGCGCGCCTGCTCTGACCGCCAGTCGATGAAATCCGGGTTCAACTCTTCGCCGCCCCACCCGGTGAGAACGCGGATCTTTTCACGGCGCAGATAGTCGGGGTCCTTCAGGACGGCCGGGATCAAATCCCGCCGCGCAATGGAATCCGGCACCCGCCAGTAAGGAAGAAAGTTCAGCGCGCGTATCTCAGCCTCGATCGTCGGCGTCTGTGTTGCTGCGCGACCGACAATGGTCTTGCTGCGCAGTGCCACCTCACCGTTCTCCACCGCCTGCAGTTCGAACGACGGCGAATTGACGACGACGTAGCGCTCCACGTCTTTCAGGCGCTCGGCAAACGTCTTGATCCGAACCGCATTGATCTGGAGCGTGTTCAATCGCTCCTCAGCCGGTAGATTGAGCGCCGCGAGCGTCCGCAGATCGACGACGCCGTTCGGGCGCAGACCATGGCGCATCTGGAAGCGCTTGAGCGCCTTCTCCAGCTTGCGATCGAACGCCCAGCTTGCAAGCTCGCGCCGACCACCGCGCCAGTCACCGGTGATCGCCAGGCGTCTGCGCAGGATCGCAACACGTTCCTCACGGCTCCCCTCACGCAGCCAGGCGCCCTTGGTGCGCGGGATGGTGGGCCAGCCGCCGTTCGCCACGATGTCTCGGTAGCGCTCCAGGGCCAGATCCATCGCCTCAAGCGCGTCCGCATTGAACCAGGGCTCCAGCGTCTTGACCATATCGTCAAGGCGCGCATTCTCGGCACGGCGCTGCTGCAGGGCAGTGATGCGATCGTTGTCTTCCGCCGTTGATGCGCCCGGAAAGGCTGAGCGGCCACCGAAGACACTGGCCAGCCAGTCGCTGGCTTCAGCACGTGCGGGCGACGCCGCAGCGGGCAGCATCGCTGCCGCCGTCGCGGCAAACGCTATGGCCTGAAGAGCCGTTCTCACGCCGTGCCGTTGGCGCGAGGCACCCCGCTTGGTCGGTTTGGCGGGTGCATTGGCCGTGTCCGTTGCGCGCCGGAGCTGCAGTTTGCGCAATGGTTGCTCAAAGGTCATTCCGGTCTCGCAGATGGTTGTCACTCGCTCGGCACTTAGCGCACAGCGCGACAATTCAAGCATGCAGCAGGTTCACAAGGCTGTCAGCCACACGTCCTGGCTTGTCTCTGGATATCTACCGTCAGACGCGTGGTGGGCACGCCACAGAATATCCCACAGGCCTTAAGGTTAGCACCGGTGCACCCAGGGTCGAGACACCGGCCCGAGGTGACGGGACCTCGCATGCCAGCGCATCGATGACGTGCAAACTGGCGACGGAATGCTGGCCGTTTTTTGTCACTCACCCGATCGGGGCCGCTGCCTGCCCACATTTGAGAACCGGGAGCATATGTGTTGAGGCGGAGCAACACGGCACGCGGCCGCCGCTTCGTCGTGGAACAGTACCGGTCCACCGCTTGCCCATCGCCTCCCAAGTGCTTGGGGCCCACAATCGCCTGGCTTAGCGCTCACCATGCGAAACAGTGACAGGAGGGGCCGGCCTGATGCTTTCCGCGGCATCAACCGCCTCGTGCCATTGGCGCCAATCTGCCGCACGTGCCGCGGGCAGTGCGCGGTACTGCGGCAGGCGCGCAGCAATTGTGCAATGGCCGTCACGCACAAGCGCACGCCGATAGGGCGCAAGCAACTCATCGAGCGGACCACGGCGCAGCACCTGCCACGGGCCACGCCGCCGCACAGACATCGGTACATCGTCCATGCGCCCATCGAAGTGGATGAGATAGAACTCCGTATCGCGGACCGAACGCAGTGCCACGTAGAGGACGGCACCGTCACAATCTTCCATCGCGGTCAGCCAGTCCACATCCGACAGATCGCCATGCACGCCGCCGGCACCCCCCTGCGCGCCGCTGACCGCCAACTTCACAACATCGCCCATGACCCGCACACCTCCTGCCGTGTGGCGTGGAGAATGCGCACAATAGAAGAACATATCAAGACTAAAATGCGCTCGTGCGCACGCACCATACCCTCAGGCGCGCCCACCTGCCGCGGCCTGCTCCTCGTGCGCCAAGCGCTGGCCCGCAGGTTGGCGGCCACCGAAGGCCAGCACCAAGAGCAGGAGAACCGTACTGACAAGCAGCAACGCGAGGATCACGCCATCCCAACCGACGGCGTGCATCACGCTGCCGGAGGCCAGCGATGACACGGCCACAAAACCGAAAACGATCGTGTCGTTCACGGCTTGCACCTTGCCGCGCTCTCTCGGCGCATGGAGTTCCGCCACCCACGCACTCGCGCCGACGAAAGCAAAGTTCCACCCCAGCCCCGCCAGCACGAGCGCGATTGCGAACTGGGTGATGTCCACGCCTGTCAGCGCGACCCCGCCACAGCCCAGCATCAAGCCCAGTCCAACCGTGATGACAGCACGATGGCCGAACCGGTTGATCAGGTGCCCGCAGAAAAAGCTGGGCGCGTACATGGCGATGACGTGCAGGCCAATGACGCCTGAAGCTGCATCAACGGAATGCCCGCAGATCACCATGGCGAGCGGCGATGCGGTCATCACGAACGCCATCATACCGTAGGCGACCATGCCGGACATGATGGCGATGACCATGCGCGGATCGCGCAGAATGTCAGCAAGCCGACGCGCTGGAGCGTTCAAATCGGCTTCAGGTGGCGCACCCACCGCACCGCTTGCCCCATTCACGGTCGCATCCTCGGGTGCATCCCGGGGCGCATCCTTCAACGCATCCTTCAACGCATCCTGGGACACATGGCCGGCGTCGCTGTTGGTCGCATTACCGACCGGTCGGCGGACCTCCACGCCGTGCTCCTTGGGGCGCGCCGTCGCCAACACGATGACCACCATGGCCACCAGCGTCAGCGGTACCCCGGCCAGGAACGCCCCCATGAAGGGGATCGGAGCAAGCGCGTCCTGGGTGGCGGCAATCAGCGGCGGGCCGGCCAGCGCAGCCACGATGCCGCCGGTCAGCACATATGAGATCGCCCGGGGCTTGAAGTGTTTGCTGGCGCTGTCGGCGGCGGCAAACCGATAGAACAGAGCCGTGCCCTGGTAATAGCCGACGAGGTGCGTCGCGAGGCAGAACACGACGAAGTCACGCTGCCAGATGGCCCAGGCAGCAAGCGCAAAGCCGGCACACCCGAGCGCGGCACCGGCAAGAAAGCCAGGCCGCCGCCCGAAGCGTTGCATGAGCAGCGAGGCTGGCGCGGCGGCAAATGTGCTGCCCACCAGCATGGTGGTGATCGGCAAGGTCGCGAGCGCGGGATCAGGTGCGAGCATCTGCCCGGCGAGCCCGCCCAACGCGATCACGATCATGGTGCACAGGCCATAGAACGCTTGTGCACCGGCAAGCAGTCCGGCGGTGCGCAAGGCATGGCCGTCGTCGATCGGTTGGGTGTCCTGGCGAACCGCTGCTGCTGTCACGTGACCATGTCCGAAAGATGAGCGAGACCGGCGCGTGCCTCCGGTCCGATGATCGCCACACGCGGCATCGGCAGGCGGGCCGTGCGCGGCGTGGCCTGCACAATGGCAGCACGGTCCCCGCAGCCCAACCCGGAAGAATGGACCCGAGCAGAACAACTGACCCAGCGCGCGTGCCTTCTGGTGCAAAGGTGTGGGGGCTGTGGCCGCAGTCATGTCGCAGGCTCGTCGGATGACATTGGGCCTGCAAACGCGGTGACGTATCGGCCGGAGCGCAGCCCACCGGATGCAGCGGGCCGGCCGTGACACTACGCGGCTTTCCGCACAAGGTCCGTTGATTTGGGTCAAGACCAACAGTCAGCACCGTCGCGAAACGACAATGAAGCGAGGCACCGCAGAGTTGAAGCACGCCGAGACCAAGTCATGCCGGAGCCACGGCGGATCGCGAACGGGGCTGCGGCGCGGGTCGTATTGCCGACGTCAGGCGCTCAGATGGTCGTGGCCCAGCCGCGTCGGCTGCCAGAGCAAGCGCTCGCCACCGCCGGCATTCCAGGTAAACCGCGTTGCCGTCTCGGCGTCCTCACTGCGTCGCCGAACCACGCCGATCTGCGTAACCCGGACACCGACCGCCCGGGCCTGCGCCTCGAATTCGTCCGCCCGCCCCTCCGGCACACTTGCGAGCACCTGATAATCATCCCCGCCAGCGACAAGCAGGTCCCAGGCCCAAGGTGCCGCGCCCGGCGCAAGGACCTGGGGCGCGCCGCTGGCCGCCGTGCCCCCTGGCGGCATCTGGCCGGGTCCCATCGGCCCAAGGCACGGATGGCAGGGCAAGCGATCGATCCAGACGTCAGCATTGACTGCGGAGGCATCCGCCAGGCGCGTCAGATCGAGCGCCAAGCCGTCTGAGATGTCCATGCTGGCCGTGGCAAAACGTGCGATGAGCGGTGCAAGCGCACGCGGCGGTTCAGGCCGCAGGTAGGCGCGGAGAAAATGGGCGCGATCCTGTGGCGAGATGGCAGCCTTTGCAGGGTGTGGTGCGTCAAGGCGCAAGGCGAGCCCGGTCGCGCTATCTCCGAGCGTTCCTGACACAAACAACAGGTCACCATCCTGCGCGCCATCGCGTGCAGGTGTTACCCCTGCGGGTGCAGTCCCGATGGCGGTCACACCAAGGGTCAATGCACCGTCAATGCGGCTGATGTCACCGCCCGCGAGCCGGCCCCCGAATGCGGTGAACGCTTCGCGCATTCCGGCCGCCAGCCCAGCCAACAACGCGTCAATGTCGCCCAGCGCTGACGGGATCGACAGGCCGAGCATGAACGCCAACGGTTCAGCGCCCTTGGCAATCAGATCGGATGCATTGACCGCGATCGCCTTGAAGCCAACGTCGCCGGGCGCGTCATCGGGAAAGAAATGAACACCCGCAGAGAGCACGTCATGTGTGATGACAAGCTCGTGTCCGGGTGACGGCGCGACCACCGCCACATCGTCGAGCAGACGGCGCGCTCCGGCGAAACCGTCTGCCAGGGGACGAAAATGGCGCGCGATCAGGTCGCCTTCGCCGGTCACTCCGCGCGCACCCGGCGGGCCAACTGATCAAGGACGCCATTGACAACCTTCGGCTCCTCGTCATCGAAGAACTCGCGCGCAATCTCGATATACTCGTTGATGACCACCGCCACGGGCACGTCGGTGTGGTGCATCAGCTCCACCGTCGCCGAGCGCAGGATGGCGCGCAGGATCGCATCGATGCGGGCCAGCCGCCAACCGGCCGCCAACTGTCGGTCGATGACCGGGTCGATATCGCGCTGGCGCTGAACCACGCCGCGCAGCAGTTCAACAAAAAACGCCCGGTCTGCCTCAGCATAGAGCCGCGTGCCGCCGCTCTCGTCACCATCGAAGCGAAAGCGCTGGAACTCCTCAATGACGACGTTCAGATCCGTCTGGGCGATCTCCATCTGGTAGAGCGCCTGAACGGCCGCAAGGCGCGCCACAGAGCGCGGCCCCCGCGCGCGGATGGAGCGTGCTGCGCGCGGGCTTGCCGCGTCACCTTTGCCGTTCCCCGTCGCATTCTCCGGCGCGCCAACCGGCTCGTCCGGATCGCCACCGCTCATCACCATCGTCATGGCGTCATCTGCCCGCATGGCACCCCACTCCAAACCATGTGTCGCCCAACCGTCATGCCCGTGCGCCGCCAGGCGCGAGCCGGTGAGCAAAACCAATCAGCGCGAGACAGGCTGAGGCCGCATCGGCGCCTTTGCCCTTCGCGCTGCCCTCAACATTCTGTCCGCCGCGCGCGCGCACCAGCGCCTGCGCTTCGTTTTCAACCGTCAGGATGGCATTGCCGACGGGGATCGCATGGCGGGTCGCGAGATCCATCACGCCCCGGTTCGCCTCGTTCACCACCACGTCGTAGTGTGAGGTTTCGCCTCGGATCACACAGCCGAGGGCGAGCACGCCGTCATACCGCACGCGCCCATCGCCGGGCGGTGCGCCGGCCGTGCGTATCGCGCCCGCTGCAATGGCGAGCGACAAGGCCGGCGGGATCTCCAGTGCCCCTGGTACGGTGACAACGTCATACGTGGCCCCCGCCTCGTCCAAAGCGGCCTGGGCGCCGGTCAGCAGCGCATCGGCGATATGCTCATAATAGCGCGCTTCAATGAGGAGCAGATGGGCCCCTCGTGCATCGCTTGCCGTCGCTTCACGCATGGTCCCACCTGCGGGCTGGTCGACCGCAACGCGAGCCGCCCCTCAGGTCAGTCGGGCGTCGGTGCGAAAGCGGCAAGGCGCGCCACATAGCGCGCAACCAGATCGACTTCAATGTTCACCATGTCGCCGGCCGCACGATCGCTCCAGGTCGTGACCGCCATGGTGTGCGGAATCAGCATGACCGAAAACGCTGCGCCCGCCACTGCATTGACCGTCAGCGATGTGCCATCGAGGCAGACCGAGCCTTTCTCCGCGACAAACCGGGCCAAGGCCTCGGGTGCCTCGAAGTCGAAGCGCACGCCGTTTCCATCAGTTGTGCGTGCCGCGATGCGTGCCATGCCATCGACATGGCCCGTCACAAGGTGCCCTCCCAGTTCGTCGGCAAGCGTCAGCGAGCGCTCAAGGTTGATCCTGCGCCCCGGCGCCCACTGGCCAAGCGTGGTGCGCTCAAGCGTCTCAGGCGATGCCTCCACCTTGAAGGCGCACCCGCCCCCGTCCTCCGGCGTCACCGCGACGGCCGTCAGGCAACACCCGTCGCAACAGATGGACGCCCCGAGCGCGATGTCGGCGGCGGGATAGGCGCTGCGCACGGTGAATGCCGCGCCCGTCGGGGCGACGGTTGCTTGTGCGATCGTGCCAACGTCGCTGACGAGCCCTGTGAACATGTGCGCTTATCCTTGCGAAAGGCGATGATGCGTGGCCGCGTTGGCGAAGGTGAACAGGCGATCCGGACCGAGGCGTCGCACGCCCATCGCGATCCACTGTGGATCGCCTTTCAGTCCATCGGGGGTCACCGGCGCGACAATCGCGTCTGAAGCCACCGCGCGATCGAGGCCCCCGTCGGCGACATACAGCAGCAGTTCATCCACGATACCGGCCTCCAGAGCTTGACCAACGAGTGTGGGTCCGCCCTCGATCAGCAGGCGCGTCATGTCTGGTCGCTGGCGTAGGAGCTCTGCGATGGCCTCGCCGATGTCAGGCTGCCCCTTTGCCGCGGGAAGCGATATCCAGTGTGCCGGCACGGGCTTCGACGTGGGCAGTGGGGAGCGACCCTGGGAACGACCCTCGGAACGACCCTCGGAGCGACCCTGGGCCAACACCGGTTGTGGGCTACGGTGGGCAAGACCGGGCAGGCGCACCGTCAAGGCAGGCGCATCCGCCTCGAACGTGCCGCGGCCCACCATGATCGCATCGGCGCGCGCCCGCATCAGGTGGCCATGCGCGCGGGCCTGCGGTCCCGTGACCCAGACCGGCCGGCCGGCGGCGCCCCGCGCGATCAAGCCATCTGCGGACAACGCCATCTTGGCCTGGATGAACGGGCGCTGCTCCAGCATGCGCAGGGCGTGCCCAGCCGACAGCCACCGACTGTCAGGGTCATCGCACACCTCCACCGCGACGCCGGCGGCGCGCAATCCGGCGATGCCCTGACCGGCCACTTGCGGATTGGGATCAACGGCGCCGATCACGACGCGGTCCAATCCGGCGGCCACGATGGCCTCGGTGCACGGTCCGGAGCGACCCCAGTGGCAGCAAGGTTCCAACGTCACAACCATCGTGGCGCCGGACAACGGCAGTGCGTGGCCGGCCCGGACGGCGGCGTTGATGGCCACAACCTCGGCGTGCGGGCGCCCGCCGGGCTGGGTGACGCCTGCCCCCAGGATCGCGCCGTCGGTCTGCCGCAGGATCACCGCGCCGAGGCTGGGGTTGGGCGCGGTGGTGCCGAGACCACGGCGCGCCAGACGCCGGGCCAGTCGCTGGGCGAATTGCTGAGACAAGGGCTGGGCCAAGGGCTCGGGAGGTCTTTGGGCAGGACCGAGATGACTGGCCGGATCCACCGATGGGTGCGCGACAGCGCCCGGAGAAACGCATGCCTCGCCCCCTGCCGCGTCCCCCGCGGTGTCCACTACCGCGTCCCCGACCGCGTCCGTGGCCTCGCGCGCCATCACGCGTTGTTCGCCGATGACGGCGGTTGCGTCGGTGGAGCTGACCCGTCCGGCGCACTGGGCTCGCAAGCCGCACCCGCATTCCCATCGGGCTGCGCCGCACTGTCGTCCGCCGGCGTCGAGACCGTCGCGCCCTTTGCAAGCTCGCCAAGCACGGTCTGAAAATCGCTCACCTCGGCGAAATCCTTATAGACGGAGGCGAACCGCACATAGGCCACGCCGTCCAGATCGCGCAGGGCATCCATCACCACAGCACCGATGGTGGATGAGGGCACTTCGGTTTCACCGCCGCTTTCAAGCTGGCGCACAATCGTGCTGACAAGCGCGGAAATCTGCTCCGGCGTGACAGGGCGCTTGCGTGCCGCGAGCCGAATGGAGCGCTCCAGCTTTTCGCGCTCGAACGGCACCTTGCGGCCTGAATTCTTGACGACGGTGATTTCGCGCAACTGCACCCGCTCGAACGTCGTAAAGCGGCCACCGCAATCAGGGCAAAAGCGCCGACGCCGGATTGCAGCATGCTCCTCGGCGGGCCGCGAGTCGCGCACCTGGGTGTTCATGCTGTTGCAGAATGGGCAGCGCATACGGTTCCGCTGGTTGGCTGAGGGGCATCGCCTCGACGCCCGGGTGTGGCCACCGCGTGAGGCGTTCGACCGGGGGCGGGAGGCTGCGCGGGCGCGGATGGCTGACGGGTTGTAGTCGCGCCGTGCGGGTCACGTCCAGCCACGCGCGGGGTCAAAAAACAAAGAGGGGCGCTGGACCCGTTGCCAAGCGCCCCTCCTGATTTCCGCAGATCGACAAGCCGAAAAGCGTGGCCGCGCTCGCGCCTACAGGTTCGGGTAGATCGGGAAGCGATCGGTCAGAGCGATTGCGCGCTCCTTCACCTGTGCTTCCACCGCACCGTTGTCGTCCGGCCCGTTCGCCGCCAGACCGTCGAGCACAGTCGTGATCATCGTGCCGATCTCCTGGAACTCCACGACACCGAAACCGCGGGTCGTGCCGGCCGGCGTGCCCAAGCGAATGCCGGAGGTGACCATCGGCTTTTCCGGATCGAACGGCACGCCATTCTTGTTGCAGGTGATGTGCGCACGCCCGAGGGCCTTTTCGGCATGGTTGCCCTTCACGCCCTTGGGCCGCAAATCAACGAGGATCAGGTGCGTGTCAGTGCCGCCCGTGGTCAGGTCGTAGCCGGCCTGGCGGATCGTCTCACCGAGCGCCTTGCAGTTCTCGATGATCGACTGGCAATAAACCTTGAACGAGGGGTCAAGCGCCTCGCCGAACGCCACCGCCTTGCCGGCGATGACGTGCATGAGCGGGCCACCCTGAAGACCGGGGAAGATGGCACTGTCGAACTTCTTGGCCAGCGCTTCATCGTCACACAGGATCAGGCCGCCGCGTGGGCCGCGCAGGATCTTATGCGTCGTCGTCGTGGCCACATGGGCATGCGGGAAGGGGCTGGGGTAAAGGCCGGCACCGACGAGGCCGGAGAAGTGCGACATGTCGACGAGCAGCGTGGCGCCCACCTCGTCGGCAATTTCGCGGAACTTTGCGAAATCGATGATGCGCGGATAGGCGGAACCACCAGCAATGATAAGCGTCGGCTTGTGCTCGCGAGCGAGCGCCGCAACGGCGTCATAGTCGATCAGTTGATCGGCCTCTTTCACGCCATACGGCACCGCATTGAACCACCGCCCTGACAGGTTGGGCTTGGCGCCATGGGTGAGGTGACCGCCTGCATCCAGGCCCATGCCGAGAATGGTGTCGCCCGGCTTGGTCAGCGCAAGCATGACAGCCTGGTTTGCCTGCGAGCCTGAGTTCGGCTGGACATTGGCAAATCCACAGCCGAACAGCCGCTTTGCGCGATCGATCGCAAGGGTTTCAGCGACATCAACGAACTGGCAACCGCCGTAGTAGCGACGCCCTGGGTAGCCCTCGGCGTACTTGTTCGTCAGGACGCTGCCGGCAGCCTCCAGAACGGCCTGAGAGACGATGTTCTCCGATGCGATCAGCTCAATCTCGTGGCGCTGACGGCCAAGCTCTTTGGCGATCGCATCTGCGATCTCGGGATCCGTCTCGGACAATGGCGCTTCAAAAAAGCGACTGAATTCGCCAGCGCCTGTGTCGGCCGCGATGGAACTCATGGGTCTTCTCCTCACCTCAGTCGGGCGGTTCTTGGGCCACCCGTTCCCCAGTCATTGCGC
>CAZGNQ010000038.1:11537-19487 GCA_964527285.1 uncultured Hyphomicrobiales bacterium
GCACCGTGTCCGCTTGGACCACCCTATGCGGCCGGCCTGCATCATCGACCAATGTTGTAGAAGTGAATGCGGTGCTGGGTCAAATGCGCCCGGTCGACGCGCAAGCGCGACCCGGCGGACGTCCCACCGGGCGTGCGGTTGCTGACGGGCGGGAGAGCAGGCGCGCGTGCCGTGCCACAGCAGTGGCCAATATCAGCGGATGACTGTGAGCATAGGGATGTAAGCGGTTAAGCCCGCCCAAAATCCCACAGCTCTGGCCCCCACTCCGGATCGAAAGCTTTGGCGGTCTACTGCATTGCCAATCGGCTGACGCCATACCGGCGGTCGCGGCCGTAGAGGTCGCGGCGAAACTGCACAAAGCCGTCCTCATCCACCCAGGACGTGATGTAGACGAAATGCACCGGCACTTGACGCTTCAGCGAGACGTTCATCGTCTCCCCGCTGCGCTTCATGGCCATCACGCGCCCTAGGCTCCAGTTGCCGTTGCCTTCGAGGATCCAAGAAATCAGTCGCTCAATCCCCTGGATCCGCACACAGCCGGAGCTGGCCGCCCGATCAGCCCGACCGAATACCCGCTGCGATGGCGTGTCATGCATGTAGACCGAATACTGATTGTGGAAGTCGATCTTGGCGAAGCCGAGCGGATTGTCCGGGCCCGGGTCCTGCTTGTAAACGTAGCCATGCACCGCCGATGAGAACCAGTTGATGCGCTTGGGGTCCAACTTGCGACCGCCGTGGTGGGTGTAGGCATCGATGCCATACTTCACCAGGACGCTCTCCTTGCCGCGCGCCATGCGACGGCCCTTGGGGATCAGGTCTTCGCGGATGACGGTCGGCGGCAGTGTCCAATCGGGATTGAACTTGATCCGGTGAATTTTTGAGCTCAGACGCGGCGTCGCCCGGTCCCGCTTGCCGACCACTGCGATGTGGCGGGAGGCCACGCGATCGTCCTCAACCGCCTCGACGATCTGGGCTGGAATGTTGACGACCACATACCGTTTGCCGGGACGCCGCGCCTTGACGCGAATGCGGTTCAGGTTGGCTTTCAACTGGCGGATTCGCGAGGACACAGGCACGTTAAGCGCCGCCAGCGTGCGGCTGCCGTTGGCGCGCCGCCGTGATTTGTCGACGAGATCGCCCGTTGGCTTGAGCCCGTGGCGGCGCTGAAAATGCTGCAGCGCCTGTGCGACATAGTAATCGAACGAACTGGAAAACAATCCGCGGGAGCGCAAATCTCCGGTCGCCTCAAGGCGTGCGCGCAGCAAGGCCACCTCCGGCCCACGCGATCCTGACTTCATGCCGACGACAGACTTCGGGATGGTTTTCCAGCCACCATTCTTGGCAATCGCGCTGTAGTGCTTGATCGCTTTTTTCAGCGGCTCAAGCCCACGCTTCGAGAGAATCGGCCTGCCGCCTGCGCGCAGTGCCGCCTGCGGGCGACCGATGCCGAAGTCGAACCCTTGGCTCCAAGTCGATGTGGACGTGGCGCCGCTGGAACCGAAGGCGGCAAACTGGCTCCGCGCCCAATCTTGATCTGCCAGGGCGGGCGTGCCGCTCACGCAGAGGTTTGCCAGAACCGTGACGATGGCCAGCGGCGTTGCGCCAGCGGCGGCGTAACCGCACTGACCGAAGCTGCGAGCCAGACGATGTGCGATGCTTTGCAGTGGAGCGCGGGTCATAGGTCCTCGTTCCAGTTACCGGGCGCGACGGGCGGGCGAAAACCGCCGCCGTTGCGGGGGGCTAACACATTCCAGAACGCAGAACCAACGGACCCAGCTTCGGCAAGCCAACATCTGTTGCCGGGCGGCCACGAACGAAGCGGGCGCGATCCGTGTCGCGGCCCGGTCGATGCGATGTCAGAAATGGGGCCGCTTTGCATCAAAAACCAGCATCGCTTGAATCGCAAAACGAATTTTTGCGTGACGACGCAGGACTGCGCGTGGCGGCTGCCGCAAAGCCGCCACGAAATCATCAAAGGCGATAACGGATCTGATCTGTCCAGAAACGCTCAAGACGCACGAGGGACCGGTTCAGCATGCTCAGGCGATCATGGGTCAGCTCGCCAACCTGCTCGATGGAGCCGAGCTGGCGGTTGTAGAGACCCTCAACAATCCGGCAGATCTCTTGGCCTTTTGCGGTCAGGCTGATGCGGACGGAGCGCCGGTCCGTTTCGGATTGCTTGCGGTGGATGTAGGCCATCTCCACCAGCTTATTCAGGTTGTAAGAAACATTCGAACCCAGATAATATCCGCGCGATTTCAATTCGCCGGCGGTCAATTCAGAGTCCCCGATGTTGTAGAGCAGCAGCGCCTGAACCGCATTGATTTCGGTCATACCGAGGCGCTCGAACTCGTCCTTGATGACGTCCAGCAGAAGGCGGTGAAGGCGCTCAATCAACCGCAATGATTGCAGATACTCAGCCTTCAATTCGTCCTCGGCATTGGGTGCCAAAGTCGACGTCATATCAATCGCCACGCTCATGCGATCGCCCTTTCTCTTCAAGACTGGAATGTCAGCTCGGTTAAAGAGCTTAGAAAAAAAGAGCTAATTGAAGCTTAAGCGGGGGCAAAAATTAGGTGCCAACTTGCCAGGTTGGCGCAGCAAGGTTGCAGCCGTGTAAACAATTGTTCGCGCCAAGAGCGGCGGAAAACAACCAAAGCGCGACGTCACGTCTCGATTGTTCACTGCCAAGCCGCATTCACGCTCGCAAGGCCCTTGCCGTTCGGTGTCGGAATGTCCCGAACTGGCTCGACGCGTGCGCGCGCGCCATGGCAGGCCGTGTGCCAGTGCGGCACCAGCCATTAACAGCGTCGGCGCGCTGCAGCGCTACGGCGTCTGATGGTCAAATCATGCGGTGTGGGCCGGAACACGAGTGTAGCGCATCTGACGTTTGGTCCCCAGCCGCTGCCAATCTCGAAACCAAACGTCAGATGCAAAAGCTACACGAGAAACAATAAGTTGCTGGTGTTCCTGATGGTTCTGACATTTGCTCAATCGCGTGATGTCAAGGGGGAAGCAAATGTCAGAACCGGAACACCAGGCGCACCGGCAGCATAGCGATGCGCGTACGCGATTGCAGCCTTCACGCTTGCAGCAAGTGCATTGGCGTCCCAAGCGGCTGACGGCCAGTGCACGGGCGCGGGGCCTGTCTTGGCCGCACCAGAACCGTGAACGATATCGCGGCTGAAGGCGTCCAGCCCGGCGTGCGCATCAGGCTGAGACGCGCTCCAGTATCCCAGGGCCAGCTCAAAATTGAACGGCGTTGCGTTAAATCCCGTAGGCACCGCACGGTAGGCCGCCTGGGTGAGGGCGACCGCAAGCGGAGAGGCCATGCGCAGACGCTCCGCCGTCGCCGAGGCCCAATCTGCAATATCAACCGCTGTCGGCCGTTGGGCGCCGGCTCTGGCCCCGCTGTGCAGCGAACGCGCCGCTTCGCCACCCGATGCCAGATCATCGAGCCGGGTGATGATGTCCGCCGGCGTCGGTGGTGCGAACGCAAAGCCGATCACGTCGGCATAATCAGCCAGTGTCTGCCCCTTGAAGGCGCCCGGATGCAGCGGTGCAATGCCGGCCAGCCGCGGATCGATCGAAGGTTCCGCACCGTCCAGCAGTGCTGCGGCGCCGTGGCCTTGCGCTTCCAGTCTTGCCAAAGTGGCGTGATCGGCGCCCGCGATCGCCGCCTCGATCGGCTCACACACGGCCAGACGCTCGCAAACGGCGGCAACAGCATCGGGCCCCATTGCGAAATCGACGAGCCCCAATTCCAAGCCATCGGCCTGCGTCAGCCCAAAGCCGGTGAGCGCCAGGAAAAGCCCGACGGCCGAGCGCGGCGCTGGACGATCCGGAATGCCGAGCCGCGCATCTGCAAAGAAGCGAAACGGCTGATGACGATCGGCACGGTCCGGCTCCAATCGCGCCAGGGTACGCAGCGTGCCGCCGGATGGGATCAAGCCCAACTGACACGACGGCACGGCGACATGGAACGCTGGCCCTGCCACGCGGTGGGTCGCGCTTTGAGCCAGGGCAATACCAGAACCCGTCGCACCGCCGTTGATGTAGGCGAGGCCGGGGCGCTGAATTCGGTCCAGACCAGTGATCGCAAGCGCTTCGTGCGCCTGGGCACATGTCTGCGTCGGCGCGCCCGGCTCCATCGCCGCGCCGTCTGACAACGCGTTGCCGCCGCGCCCCGCCCGCATGTCCGCAATCATCTGTGTCAGATCGAGGCCGTGACAAAAATCCGTCACCGCAGAGGCATCCGGCAGTCCGCTCAACACAAAGCCGTACCGGTCCGCGCCCAACCCCTGCGGACCCTGCAATTCCGCGAAGGCCCCGCTGACCGCAGCCGTCAAAAGGGCGGGCAAAACCGGCACACCATCATCGGCCGGGCGATCAGAGTGCGTCTGCAGATCGCCATCCGCATTCGCGCTCGACCCAGTGGTTTCCATCGCCGAGCGCCCGCCAGCGCTGTGTGCGTTGCCCACATCGGCGAGGTCCGGTGTTGTCGCGGACGGTTCTGCTGCCAGGGCGATCCGCGTGAGTGCGCGATCATGTTCGATGGATATGGCCATGCAATGGTCCTCTGGTCCGAACACGCGACGGGGGGGCAACTCGACCCGCGTTGGCGCTATGCGACGTCGCAAGCGCCCGCGTCTCGTGTTGAGCCAGCGGCCCTGACGGTTCAAGCCCTCTCGAAGGCGGGATCACCTGCGCCGGCCAACATCAGCAATCACGACCCCGCGCGCATTGGGGGCCGCGACGTGTGGAACCAGCGTCACGCGCCCTGCGTCCACAGCAAGCGGGCTTGCGTTCGGGCAAGCGGCGAGGCGCACGGGCATTGTGGTCTGGCCTGACCCAACGTATCAGGGCTTCACGATCCGGATCCCTGCATCAGACGGGCGGGCGATGGTGCGCGTCGTGGCGCGCACGACCCTTGAGGGCATACACCCAGCCGTGAGCATTAGTGTTGGGCACCGGGTGGACCGATGCCGGGCGGGCCGTTGGGACGCGCGGCAAGGTGGCGGGGTGATTTGCGATGATCAGTTTATGCCAGGCGCGCCAACATGCGCCGCGGTCAACACGCCTTCCTCAATCGATCCGGCGCGCCTTGAGAACCTGGCCAAAGGCGCACACACCCGGCCGCCGGCTGTCGATGATCGGTATCGCTGCTGCGACCGTCGCCAGCGCTTGCATCGACACGCGCCCAGCCCAGGCTGTCCTGGGGGGCGCGCCGCTGTTGAGCGCGCGCACGGCAGCGGATGCGCCACCGTCTCGCAACCCGAAACGCGCAGCCCAACCCCGGCCCAGCGCGCCCGAAACACGGTGGAGCCTGGAGCAGATTGCAAAGGGGCGCGCGCGCTGTCTTGAGCTGCTGTCTGGCTTGAAGGCGCAATACGACGTGATCGCTCCGTTCCGGAAGGGCCGCTGCGGATCGCCAGCGCCGGTTCTTCTGAAATCCATCGGTGAGGCTCCGGCGGTGCGCATTTCACCGCCAGCACGTATTAACTGCCCGATGGTGGCCGCCCTCGACAAATGGCTGAAGGCGCACGTGCAGCCGAGCGCAAAGTCCCTGCTCGACAGCCCGGTCACGGAAATCAACAACATGGCGTCCTACGCGTGCCGCAACCGCAACCACGCGAAAAACGGCCGCCTGAGCGAACATGGCAAGGCGAACGCACTCGACATCGGCGCCTTCCGTCTGGCGAGCGGAACGCGCGTCTCGGTGCTGAAGGACTGGGGCGCCGTCGAGCGCGACCTGCTGGCACTGGCCCGCCGTGAATTTGCTGCAGAGCGAGCGCGCGCCACGATCAGCGCTGCCCAGGATACGCCCAGCCGGAAGACATCGGCCCCACGCGCACCGCGCGAAGCCACCGGCCAACGCACCAAACGCAAAGCACCCCAGCCGCTCCGCAAGCGCGCGGCCACGGCAAATCAGGCCGCACCTGACCGCTCAACGCGCACGACCACACTCCAGGTCAGCCCCGAACAGGGCGTCAAGCTGGCGGAACTGCAGCTCAAGGTGGCCCGGGCGCGGCTTGATCTCGCTGAGCGCGAAGGCGCACTGACGCAGCAATCGGCGCGCGTGCAGGGCTTGCGACAGGACCTCAAAGCCATGTTGGCCAAGCCGCTGGACATCGACCTGGAACGCCGTGATCGGCGATCCGGCAGGCGCACTGCGCCAGACAATCTGCCTGCAGTGACGGCGCCGCGTCAGAACCCTGGTCGCACGGCCATCGACCGCGCGCGGCGCGAGGTGGAGCGCAAGAAGGCACAGTTGGAGGCGCGCGAGGCGGCCGAGCGCCGTCGTCAGCAGCGTATCGCGCAGGCACAGCGGCGCCGCGAGCGTGAGGCGCGCGGGACACGCAGGCGGTTGCGCCGCGCAGAACGCACCCTGGAGCGCCGGCAGCGTCAGGTGCGCTCCGCCGTCGATACGCTGCAGAAAGCCGAGCGTGATCTGAAGGCGTTCATCGATCAGTTGCAGGCGTCTTCCGGCACGGGCGCAAACGGCAGTGATCGCTCCGCCCTCCCGGCTGCCGGCGGAGATCGCGCCCGGACCCGATTGCCGGATGCGCGCGGCCGCCCAACCATCGAGCGAACAGCCGGAACAGCGCCGCAGGCGTTGGCGCAAACCGGCGCCGGGACGCTGGGGGCGCTGCTCGACGCGACCCATTCGCACGATCAGCCCCACAGACACCCCCATCGGCGCACCCATGGGCACACCCACGCCGCACCGGCGCCCGCCTCTGTCGCGACGCGTACGGCCAGCGCGCGACCGTCCGGCCAGGGCGGCACGAACGGCGCTCAAACGGGGGCTAAGGCCCGGGCGGACGCGGAGGCCATGTCGCTCGAAGCGATCATGCGGGCCAGTCCGCGCGTTTCCGGCGTGATCAAGGCACAGCGTGCCGGCCAACGCACCGCAAAGGCCCGCTTCCTGCGCTCCGTTCATGCAGGCGCGTGTCAGGTCTTCGGAACAGTGCTCGGGCCAGATGCGGACGACCCGCACCGCAACCATTTCCACTTCGACCTCGCCCCACGCCGCCGTTCGGCCTATTGCCGCTGACGGGCCGACGACCGACAGTTGCGCGCATTCCAGACGCGAGCGGCCGGGCTGCGGCGCGCGCACCCTGACTGTAAGCTGGGCGCACGCTGGCCGTTAGCTGATCGTTCTCGGCGCGCACGATGGTGAAACGCTGGCTGACCAACCGCGGCTTGCCCAATCCATTTCGTGCCCGATGCATTTCCGACCCGTTGCATCTCAAGGGAGGCGACCATGAACACCGCGCCGTTTTCGGGACCGCCGTCAGCATCCGGCGCATTTCCAGCCGTCCGCCCGCGGCGCACGCGCCAGGCCCCATGGGCACGCGCTCTGGTGCGCGAAACCACCTTGTGCGCCGGCGACCTCATCTGGCCGATCTTCATCATCGACGGCGAAAACCGGCGCGAGCCCGTAGCGTCCATGCCGGGCGTGGAGCGGTTGACAATCGATCTCGCGGTCGAAGCGGCAGCAGAGGCATTCGAACTGGGCATTCCTGCCATCGAACTGTTTCCGAACACAGACGCCGCTTTGCGCAGCGCCGATGGGCGCGAGGCGCTCAATCCGGACAATCTGGTCTGCCGTGCACTGCGCGCCGTGAAAGCGAGCGTTCCCGACCTTGGCGTGATGTGCGACGTTGCGCTCGACCCCTACACCGACCACGGCCACGACGGCCTTCTGCGCGACGGCGTGATCCTGAACGACGAAACGCTGGAGGTTCTGGTGGCCCAGGCGCTCGTCCAGCGCGAGGCAGGTGCCGACATCCTCGGCCCGTCAGACATGATGGACGGGCGTATCGGCGCGATCAGAGCTGCACTTGAGGACAAGGGCGATGAAAACGCGGTCATCATTTCTTACGCCGCGAAGTATGCGTCAGCGCTTTACGGCCCGTTCCGTGACGCGGTTGGCTCCGGCGCTCG
>CAZGNQ010000039.1:0-3838 GCA_964527285.1 uncultured Hyphomicrobiales bacterium
TGCTGCCCTGCAATGCTCCTCTGCCCTCTATTGAAACGGTACACGTCACCGCCCCATGGCGTAAAACTGGGCGTTGGGCGCCATTGCCGTCAGGTTGGCCAGCCGGTTCGACATCGCAAAAAACGCGGCAATCGCGCCAATGTCCCAGATGTCCTCACGCGAGAAGCCGTGCGCTTCAAGGTCGTCGAAATCATCCTCGTCGAGGTCCTCGCCGCCGTCGGCGATCTCCAGGGCAAACCGCAGCATCGCCTTCTGGCGCTCGGTGATGTCAGCCCGCTCCGCATTGATGCTCAGTTGGTCCGCAAGGTGCGGCGCCTTGGCGTAAATCCGCAGGATCGCCCCGTGCGCCACCACGCAATAAAGGCAATGATTGTGCGCGCTGGTGGCGACGACGATCATCTCCTTTTCCGCCTTGGTCAGCCCGCCTTCCCGGCGCATCAGTGCGTCGTGGTAGTCCATGAAGGCGCGCAATTCGTCCGGCCTGTGCCCAAGTGTGAGAAAGACGTTGGGCACGAAACCGGTCTTTTCCTGCACCGCCTCGATGCGCTGGCGCAGGTCGTCGGGCAGGGCACTGAGGTCCTGCGGAATGGGGAAGCGGCTGACCGCGGGGTCGGTGATTTCACGCATGGCTTTCTCCCTTCCGGTTCGGGGTCCGACGTGATCGCAGCCCCGCCACGGCGTTTATTGCGCTGTTACCGCAACAAGCCGCTGGACGCAGGCGCTGTTAGGCTGGCGATGACGGCAAGTGTGCAGACGGCGGCAATCGCCAAGCCGACGCTCAGTTGGAGCCCGCCCAACACGATCAGCCCGCGGCGCGCATCGCCTTGATCTTCACGCGCGGCGATGAGCCGGCGCAAGGCTGTTGCGAACACGGCGACGCCAGCCACAACGAGGCCAGTGCCAACCGCCATGGCAAAAGCACTCGCCGCACCGGCCGCATAGAGCCCAAACTTCCAGGTGATCACCAACACGATCAGCGCGCCGGAGCAGGGGCGAATGCCGATGCTGAGAACGAGCGCCGCGATGTCCTGCCAACGGTTGAGGGCGGCAGCTTCATCAGCCGTTGGCATGTGTTTGCAGCCGCAGTCGTGTCCGTGGTGGTGGTGGCCATGATGATGCCCGTGCCCGTCCACGTGGGCGTCGTCGCGGTGCCCGTGCTGGTGATCATGCGCATGGTGGTGGGTGTGCTCCCCATGCACGCCAACGTGTCCGCCAGCCTGTTCCGCCGCCGGCTGCGGCGCCGTGTTGCGGGCCAGCATCGTGATGCCACGCCACGCCAGCCAGACCCCAATCGCCCCCATGGCGGCATAACTGGCTGGGACCAACACCCGCTCCGTCGTGCCAATGGCCCATCCGCTTGTGACAGCCAGCAGCCCAAGTGCGCCGTAAATGAGCACGATTGCCGTGACCGCCTGCACCAGGCTTGCGGCAAAGCCGATGGCAGCCATCCGCCGGGCCGTGGCCTGGGTGGCAGCAGCCGCCCCACCGATCAGCACTTTGCCGTGGCCAGGGCCAACGGCGTGAACAACGCCGTAGAGCCAGCTCAGGCCCACTAGCCACGCCAACGCATACGCATCGCCAGTGCGGATGGCCATGACGGCGCGCGCCAGTTGGTTCTGCACATCGCGTTGTGTGCTGGCCGCCCAGGCGTAAACGTCAGAGGCGTAGGTCGCGAACAGCCAGCCCAGCACCGCAACGATCGCAAGCGCGATCGCCAGAGGTGTCAGCCACCACAGTTCAACGTGGCGCGATCGGCGAAAAAGGCGCCGACGTTCTCCTGCTCCGGCGTCTCCTCGCGCGACAACTGCGCCAGGCTCTCGCTCAGATCGGCCAATTCCTCGTTCTCCTCGAACCGCTTCAGCTGCGCCGTGCATGACAGTGCCGTTTCCCCGTTCGCCTGCGCCTCAACCTGGGGCGCGAGTGCCATGGTGATCTGCGTGAAATATGTCGGATCGTAGAGGGCCAGCGTTACGCTTTTTCCCGCCAGCGCCTGGGGATCCGCCAGCGGCAGATCCATAACGAGGCCGAGATGGCCGTCCTCCAGCCAGGCCGCACCTGACGTGGGCGGATTGAATTTCAGCCGGCCAGCCGCGTGCGTGAGTTCGGCAAAATAATCGTACTCGGAAAAACCGCGCACCAGTGTTGAAAGCGCCGTCTGCTCTTCCGCCTCGCTGAGCGCTCCGTCGGCGTCGGCGTCAAGCCCGAGTTCGGCCACGGTCAGCAATGAGTTGTATTCATCAATAATGAAGGCGACCCGCACGGCCGTCAGCCGGGCTTCGGTGTCGGTGACGAATTGGGCCGTGGCGTCAAAGAACATGTGCGGGTGGGCGGCGGCCGGTGGCGCTGTCATGCTGGCGCTGACGCACGCCGCGGCGATGGCCATCAGCGTACGCTTTGCCGTGAACGCCGTCCCCCTGGTGCTTGCCTTTTTTGCGCCCTGCCCCCCACCGGCGTATGGCACGCAGCCCACGCCATGTCTGCAATTACGATTGTCCATCCGTGCCCAGCGGGTTACGCCAGCTCCATGAAGTGGTCCGTCCATAGATCCTCCAGAACCTCGGCGCGCTGCCGCCACCGGACCGTGTGCCTGTTGATTGCGGCACTCCTGAGCCAGATGTTGACGGCCGCGGTGCATTCAAGCGCACAGGCCCGCACCATGGCCGAGGCTGCGGCACGGGCAGGTGCCACCCAGATCGTGCTGTGCACTGGCGGCGGCCTGACGGTCATCTGGCTTGACGCGAACGCCACCCCAATCGCTTCGGCGGGCGAGCCATTCACTGGCACATCTCCGACCGCCCCAGATCACCCATCGCCGTCGGGCGAGGAACGCCCATCGCACCTAGTGTGCCCGATTTGCGCCGCGGCGGCCAATGATACGATGCCACCCGCACAACTCGCGGGTGCCGTCAACACGCGCCTCCGCCAAACCACGCCGTCCGCAACGCAGACGCTGCCCGTGGTTGCATGTCCGGAACGCGGAGCGCCTGCGCGCGCCCCACCACCCCACGTTTAAAATGGGCGCCTGAGAAGGGCGCCTGCAAGTGGTGGCTGAGGAAGCCGGAAAGATGGGCGTGATGCATACTTTCGGCATCGAGGCTCCCCACCCTGCACGCGCCTCAACCGCATCATCCATATGACCGCATACAGGTCGTGCGCCGGTACGCCGGCACAGCACGCAGATACACATGCCGCCGCGGCAACCCGTCGGCACTGACCATTCGCAACGAAAGATCGTTCCCCATGACCAACATGACAAAGGCCATCCGCGCGGCGCTGCTTGCCGCACCCGTTCTCGCAACGGCCGCAGTTTTGTCTGCGCTCAGCCCGTTCGCGGCGCCAGCGGACGCGCACGACTACAAGACCGACACCATCACCATCGATCACCCCTGGGCACGGCCGTCACTTGGCCGGGTGCCGAACAGCGCCGCCTACGCGACGATCATGAACACCGGCGCTAAGGATGACCGTCTGGTCAGCGCCGCGACGGACGCTGCTGAGAAGGTCGAACTGCACACGCACATCAACGACAATGGCATCATGCGCATGCGTGAAGTGGACGGCGGCATTGTGGTCCCGGCCGGCGAGACGGTGAAGCTGGCGCCCGGCGGGTTACACATCATGCTCATCGGCCTGACCCGCAAGCTGAACGCCGGCGAGACACTGCCGATGACGCTCACCTTTGAGAAGGCTGGCACCATGGATGTGGTCGCCATCATCGAAATGGGCGGGCCGAAAATGGGCGAGGACGGCGCACGGGGCTCCATGAGCGGTGCCGACGGCCACACCATGCACCGCGGCAGCGCGTCAGGCACGGACGCGGCAACCAACTGATCCCGCG
>CAZGNQ010000039.1:3938-19371 GCA_964527285.1 uncultured Hyphomicrobiales bacterium
TCTTGGCTTGGGCGGCTTCTTGGGCGGCTACCAGTCCCGCGCGCAGGCGGCGGGATCGGGCCGCCCTTGCACCTCACGGTCAGCGGTCACATCACGCCCGCTCGCATGATATTCCTGGATCACTTCAGCCAGAATTGAGACCGCGATCTCCGCAGGCCCGGTCGCATCGATGTTGAGGCCAATCGGGGCGTGCAGGCGTTCCAGTTCGCCAGCCGCAAGACCGCCAGCCAGAAGACGCTCCCGGCGCGCCGCGCGGGTGTGGCGCCCACCAAGCGCCCCCACATAGAAGGCGGGCGAGCGCAGCGCCGTCAGCAGCACCGGATCGTCCACATCGCCGTGATGGGCGAGCGCTGCAACGGCTGTGCGCGCATCAATGGGCACCTCGGCAAACAGCGCCTGCGGCGTGCGCCGGTCCAGGCATTGACCGAATGCGGCATCGCACAAAGGGCGCTCTGCACACTGGGGGCGGGGGTCACTGACCGTCACCGCAAAGCCAGCAAGGCGGGCCATGGGCGCGAGGGCAGCGGCAACCCGGCTGGCGCCGGCAATGACGAGGCGTCGTTTCGGTGCGGCGTCGACACCAGACGTGCGGCGGCCATCGCCGCGCGCGCCCTCACCCTCTCGCGTCGCTCGGCCCTGTTGTACGCCCTGGCCCATGCCATCCCTCCCCGCGCTGTCACCGCTCCGGCAGACGTGGATAGATTAAGCCCGCGAGAGCGCGGCCGCCAAGTCCGACAGGCTACGCAGATTGTGGCAAGGTCGCATGTCATGGGCGTGCCGGGACAAAGCCTCAGCGCCAGCCGCCAGCGGCGCATAGCCGTCAAAGCGCATGAGCGGATTGAGCCAGACCAAACGCCCGGCGTTCGCCGACAGCCGACGCGCAGCCCGCTCGACGCCATCAGCACCGTCGCGGTCGAGCCCGTCCGTGAACAACAGCACCACCGCGCCACCGCCCAGCACCCGCCGTGCCCAGCGCTGATTGAATGCGCCAAGACAGGCCCCAATCCGTGTTCCGCCGGACCAGTCGTTCGCTGCACCGCAAACCTTGGCGATGGCGCGGTCTGGATCGCGATCCTTCATCAAGTGCGAGATGTGCGTGAGGCGCGTGCCAAACAAAAAGGTATGCACCACGTCACGGTCGTCGGTGAGGGCGTAAACGAAGTGGAGCAGGATCCGCGCGTAGGTCTCCATGGAGCCCGAGATATCGCACAGCACCACAATTGGTGCCGGACGCCACTGGCGCGCACGAAAGGCGGGCCGCAGATCATCGCTGCCGTGGCGGGCCGCCCGTGCCACAACAGCGCGCAGGTCCACCGCGCCCGGCCGCGCGACGGGGCGTTGACGACGGGTGCGGCGCCATTCGTTGGGCAGCACCATGCGGGCGATCTCGGCCCGAGCCGCGCGCAACTCAGCCGCCGTCATCTCCTCAAAGTCACGCGTCTTGAGCGCATTGCGCGCACTGAAGGAAGCCTCCGCTGTGACCTCCACCTCCTCGATCTCACGCGCGACAGGGCGATCCTTGCCGGAGACCAGCGCCTCGCTGAGGCGGCGCGAAAGTGATTTATCATCCCCCGTATCGCCGTCACGATGGAGCTGCGGCACCACCAGCGATAGCATTTTGCCAATATAATCCGGATCGCGCCAGAAGAGCACGAAGGCCTGATTGAAGATGTCATGCTCGCTGCGGCGGTGGACGAAAACAGCGTTCAGCGCCCAGTACAGCACTTTGGGGTCGCCCAACCCCACCGCCATGACGGCCTGCGTCGCCTCGATGGTCTGGCCTGGGCCGATGCGCAGCCCGCATGCCCGCAAGAGCCGGGCGAACTGGATGATGTTGTCTGCGATGCGGGCGCCATCGATGTCGCGCGCCACGATGTTCGCACCGAGCGCGCCACCGGCATCGTGGGTTGCCTGCGCCTGCGACGGCAGCGTACCGGCGACCGGCAGGCGCGGCCCCTCTGGCGCCCGGTCAACCATGCGCGGCGCCCGGGGAGCTGCCATCGCCAGCCGCCGCGTCACGCGCCTGCGCCCCGGCGGTCCGGGCGTCGCTCTTGACCCGCTCCAGCAGTGCCGCCGCCTCGCTGCCCTGGATGCGCGCAATATCGTCCTGATACTTCAACAGGGTGCCCAGCGTGGTGTCGACCGCGGTCGCATCCAGCGCCACGTGGCTGAGTGCCGTGAGCGCCTGCGCCCAGTTGATCGCCTCGGCAATGCCCGGGTTCTTGTAGAGGTCCATGGCGCGGATCTCGTGGATGAAGGCCACCACCTCACGGCGCAGCACCTCCCCCGCTTGCGGCACCTGCTGACGCAGGATGGCCAGTTCGCGCTCAAAGGAAGGATAATCCACCCAGTGATAGAGGCAGCGCCGACGCACCGCGTCGTGGACCTCGCGCGTGCGGTTGGAGGTGAGAATGACAAGCGGCGGCGTTGCGGCGCGCAAGGTGCCAAACTCGGGGATGGTGAAAGAATAATCTCCCAGCAGCTCCAGCAGAAACGCCTCAAACGGCGCATCCGCGCGGTCAAGTTCGTCGATCAGCAGAACGGGGGGCGTGCCGGCATTGGCAAGGTCGAGCGCCTGGAGCAGCGGTCGGCGCAGCAGGAATTCCGGCGAATAAATCTCCGCTTCCAGCGCGTCGGCACGGGCCGCAGCGTCCGCTGGCACCGCTTGGGTTGCTTGTGCGCTCGCATCGGCGCGGTCCGCGGCCTCGTGCGCCCGGATGCGCAGAAGCTGGCGGGCGTAATTCCACTCATAGGCGGCGGTGGAAAGGTCGAGCCCTTCATAGCACTGAAGGCGAACAAGCGGGCGGCTCAACCCGGTGGCGAGCGCATTGGCAATCTCGGTCTTGCCGACGCCGGGCTCCCCCTCCAGCAGCAAAGGGCGTTGCATGGCGATGGCCAGAAACACCGATGTGGCGATTGCGGTGTCAGCCACATAGCCCTGCGCGGCCAGCACCGCCTTCACATCGTCAACGCCCGTCGGCGCGTCGGCTGGCGGGCGTGAAGCGGTTTGCATGGGGAACACCTAAGCCCTGATCGGCTCCAGGCGATTGTGTCCGCCTGGCGCGATCAGTGTGAGGCCTTTCGTGGAAACGCAAGGCAACGGCAAGCCAATGGAATGGCCTCGCGCTTTCGCAAGGTCAGGCCAGCATCGTCTCAACGGCGCGCGCCGCCATTTCAGTGACCATGGCGGCACGGTACTCAGCGCTGGCGTGCAGGTCCGACAACATGCCGTCAGGCGCCAGCTTCACCGCGCGCACGGCCGCCGGATCAAGCCCGCCCGCCAGCGCCTGCTCAATCTCAGCGCAACGGAACACACCGTCCGCCCCGGCACCGGTGATCGCCACACGCACGCCCTGCGCCGTTTCGGCAACAAACGCGCCAACCAGCGCATAGCGCGACGCCCGCTGCTCATACTTGGCGTAGGCCGCGCGCATGGGCACCGGGAAACCCAGAGCCAGGATCAACTCGCCTGGCTCCAGCACCGTTGTGAAAAGGCCGTCGAAGAACGCATCGGCAGGGACCTGGCGCTGGTTCGTCGTGATCGTGGCCCCCAAAGCGAGAACCGCGGCCGGGTAGTCCGCAGCGGGGTCGTTGTTGGCGACAGACCCGCCGATCGTGCCGACGTGGCGCACCTGCGGATCGCCAATGTTGCCCGCCAGTTTTGCAAGCGCCGGGATGGCTGCCTGGAGCCCGGCGTGGCTGGCAACGGCCGCATGGGTTGTCGTCGCCCCGATTCCGATGCCAGCGTCCTGGACATGGATGCCGGCGAGATCGGCCACGCCGGCGAGATCGACCACGGTCTGCGGCGCGGCGAGGCGTTGCTTCATGGTCGGAATGAGCGTCTGACCGCCGGCGAGCGCGACGGCATCCTCATGAGCCAGCGCCGTGACGGCCTCGGCGACAGAGGATGGACGAACGTACTGAAATCCGTGCATTGTTCCGGTCTCCCTGTGCCGCCGCCCTATTCAGCCGCCATTGGCATTGTGCCGGCATTGATCGCCCGCCAGATTTTCTCCGGCGTCGCCGGCATGTCGATGTGCGCGACGCCATAGTCGCGCAGGGCATCGCAGATCGCATTGATGATGGCCGGCGGTGAGCCGATGGCACCGGCCTCGCCACAGCCCTTCACGCCAAGCGGATTGTGCGTGCACGGCGTGCACGTCGTCGTCACCGTGAAGGACGGCACGTCGTCAGCGCGCGGCATGCAGTAGTCCATGTAGGACCCGGTCACGAGTTGGCCGTCCTCGTCGTAGACCGCATGCTCCAGCAGGGCCTGGCCGATGCCCTGCGCCAGACAACCGAGGACCTGCACCTCCACACTCATAGGAATGACGACGATGCCGAAATCGGCTGCGGCGACGCAGTAGGCGAAATCCACCTGGCCGGTGGCAATGTCGATCTCCACCTCCGCAACGTACGTCCCGGCAGGATACGTGAAGTTGGCCGGATCGTAGAATGCGGTCTCTTCCAGACCCGGCTCAATCTCGTCGATGGGGTACTGGTGGGGGACGTAGGCCGCCAGCGCGATCTCGCCAAATGCCTTTTCCTTGTCCGTGCCCTTCACGCGGTAGACACCATCCTCGAACTCGATGTCGCCCTCAGCCGCCTCGAGCAGGTGCGCTGCGATTTTGCGTCCCTTCTCGATGACCTTGTTGAGCGCGTTGACGATGGCCGAGCCGCCGACCGCCAGGGAGCGCGAGCCGTAGGTGCCCATGCCGAACGGCACCTTGTCGGTGTCGCCGTGGACGATGTCGACCTGGTCGATGCCAAGGCCAAGCTTGTCGGCCACCACCTGCGCAAACGTCGTTTCGTGGCCCTGGCCGTGGCTGTGCGATCCCGTCATCACGCTGACGGAGCCGGTCGGGTTCACGCGCACGGTGGCCGCTTCATAAAGGCCGGCGCGCGCCCCCAGCGACCCGACGAGGCTTGAGGGAGCAATGCCGCAGGCCTCGATGTAGCTGGACAGCCCGATGCCGCGCAGCTTGCCACGGCGCAGCGCATCGGCACGGCGCGTCTCGAAGCTGTCATAGTCGGCGTACGCGAGCGCCTTGTTCAGGCTCGCCTCGTAGTCGCCCGTGTCATATTCGACCGCGACCGGCGTCTGGTAGGGGAACTGGTCGGGCTGGATGAAATTCCGACGGCGCAGCTCCGCCTGGTCGACCCCCAATTCAAGTGCCGCCTTGTTGATGATCCGCTCAAGGATGTACGTCGCTTCCGGCCGCCCGGCACCGCGATAGGCATCCACCGGAACGGTGTTCGTGAACACGGCCTTCACGTTGCAGAACACCGCTGGCGTACGGTACTGCCCGGCGAGCAGCGTGCCGTGCAGCCAGGTGGGGATGCAGGGCGCGAACGTGGAAAGATAGGCTCCCATGTTCGCGTGCGTTTCGCACTTCAGGGCGACGATGTTGTTGTCGGCGTCGAATGCCATTTCGGCGTGGGTGATGTGGTCGCGGCCGTGCGCGTCGGAGATGAAGCTTTCGGAGCGCTCCGCCACCCATTTGATGGGCCGGCCCACCAGTTTGGCGGCCACCGTCACCAACGCTTCTTCGGCATAGTGGTAGATCTTGGAGCCAAAACCGCCGCCCACATCCGGGGCGTAAACGCGCAGCTTGTGCTCTGGGATGCTCAGCACGAACGCCCCCATCAGCAGGCGGATGACGTGCGGGTTCTGGCTGGTGGTGACGAGCGTGTGCTCGTCGCGCGCGAGATCATAGATGCCGATGGCCGCTCGCGGCTCAATGGCGTTGGGCACAAGCCGGTTGTTGACGAGGTCGATGGTCGTGACGTGCGCGGCGCCGGCAAATGCGGCCTCGGTCGCGGCCTTGTCGCCGAATTCCCAGTCGAAACAAAGGTTGTCCGTGGCCTCATCGTGAACGGCTGCCGGCGGCGCGGTGATGGCGGTGCGCATGTCAACGACGGCGGGGTGATCCGTCAGATCAATGTCGACCAGTTCAGCGGCGTCTTTCGCGGCCTGTAGGCTTTCGGCGATGACGGCAACGATCGGATCACCGACGTGGCGCACCTTTCCTTTGGCCAGGATCGGGTGCATCGGCTCCTTCATCGGCTCGCCGTTCTTGTCGGTGATCTGCCAGCCGCAAGGAATGCCGCCGTATCCCTCGAAATCATCCGACGTCAGAACGCGGATGACGCCAGGTGCCGTGGCGGCAGCGGTCGTATCGATGCTGTTGATGGTGGCATGCGCACTCGTGGAGCGCAGAATGTAACAATAGGCTTGATTGGCCTCGTTCATGTCGTCGGTGTAGCGACCGAGACCCTTGAGAAAGCGGAAATCCTCACGGCGCTTCGTGGCCGTGCCAATGCCTGCTGCAGACATGTTTTTCCTCCACTGCGCGCCCACGCGCTGTTCTTATTCTTCGAGCCGCACTGCGTCTCAGAACTCCCATCGCCGGAGCGCACGGAAAGATCCGGGTTTGTGCGGCTTGTCCTGCAATGTCAGGCAGCGACCGGCTCTGCGTCCGCGGCGGGTGCAGCCTCGTCAGCCGAAATCTGGCCCGACGCGATCATGATCGCCTTGACGATGTTGTGGTAACCCGTGCAGCGGCAGATGTTGCCCTTCAACCAGGCGCGGATTTCCTCCTCGCTTGGCTTCGAGTTCTGGGCGAGCAGATCGACCGCTGACATCACCATGCCAGGTGTGCAGAAGCCGCACTGGAGCCCGTGCGCCTGGCGGAAAGCCTCCTGCATCGGGTGCAGATCGGTGCCCTGAGACAACCCCTCGATGGTCGTCACCTCCGCACCGTTCGATTGTGCTGCGAACTGTGCGCACGACTTCACGCTGCGACCGTTCACGTGCACCACGCAGGCACCGCACTGCGACGTGTCGCAGCCGACGTGCGTGCCCGTGAGCCCTGCCTCACGGCGGATGAAGTCAACAAGCAGCGTGTTTGGCGCCACGCTGGCCGAAACGGGCCGGCCGTTGATCGTCATGCTGACCGTGACCCCGGCCGATGCCTGGGGCTCATGCGCATCCTGGGACATGTTTCCTCCGCCGCCCTTTTTCTCCGGTCACGCCACGCGCGCCATGATGGGGCTTTTCATGAATTAAGCGCATAACCGATGAGCGCGGCAATGGCTGCGCCGGCCAAAGCCCACCAGATCCATGGCGGCAAGCTGCCACGGTCTTTGCCCCCGCTGCCAGTGGCCGCGGCGTGCGACTTTTGTTCAGCCACAGCGCCATCGGGCACGCCGTCGGGCTCATCCGCGCTCGCGCTTGGGAATTCCGCGGCGAAGCGGTCGAAGAACTGGTTTGCCAGGCTGGCGGCGGTGGCATCGATCAGGCGGCCGCCCAATTGTGCCATCTTGCCCTTTACCTGTGCGTCGACATCGTATGTGAGCAGCGTTGCCCCGTCACGGTCCTCCAGCTTCACATCCGCGCCACCGGACGCCGAGCCAGCCGCCCCGCCCGTGCCTGATCCCGAGATGCGATAGCTTTCCGGCGGCGTCACATCGCTCAGTTCGACATCACCTTTGAAACGCGCCTTCATGGGGCCGATCTTCACCGCGACGGTTGCTTTCAGTTGTGTGTCAGACACCATCTCGAGGGCCTCACAACCTGGAATACAACGTTGCAGGACCTCCGGGTCGTTGAGCTTGGCCCAGACGTGCGGGCGTGGCGCGTCCAGCAGGCGTTCTCCAGACATTTTCATGCGGGCGTCTCCTTGGCAGCGGTAACGACTTTTTGGCGGTGGGGATCGTGAGCAGATCAGGCGCGCTTGGGAGCTTAAGCTCGGCTAGCGATACGCCGCGCACCTTAGCGTGAACACCGCGACCTTGATCCGACGCAAAGCGCAGATCAGTTCTATAGGTCAGCGTACCCAGACCGGTCTTCTGGCGGCCCACGTGGAAGAGTGGCTCACATGGTTGATGACAGAGCGAACACACACGACAGCGCCGGACCGGGCGATGGATCGGCGTCGGCAACGCCATCGGCGCTCCCCTCCGGGTCGTTCACGGAGAACGTGATCCCGACACTGGCGGCCTGGCGGCGGTCTGGGGCCGACGCTGCACTGCTCACACTGATCAACGTCGAGGGCTCTTCGCCACGCCCGGTGGGCGCCCAGATGGCCGTGCGCGAGGACGGAACGTTCATCGGCAACATCACGTCGGGATGCGCTGAAGGGGCGTTGGTCGCCGAGGCCCAGCGCGCCATGCGCCGCAGCACGGCCTATGCGGAGCGATACGGGCGCGGCTCGCGTTATCTGGACATCCAACTGCCGTGCGGCTCAGGCATTGACGTCTTCTTCGACCCGCTGATCTCCAATGCCGATCTTGACAGACTTGACGCTGAACTGGCTGCGCGCCGGCCGACGGCCTTGCGTTTTGAGACCGGCCCATCGCGCATGCCGCGCCATGGCGTGAGGGCAGACACGGCTGCTGCGACCTTGGCGGGCGAGACAATGTTCGAGCGCGTTTACATGCCCGCCACGCGGGTGGTGGTTGCAGGCCGTGGCCCGGCGGTCGGTGCCCTATGCGCGATGGCGCGGGCGCTGGACTGGGAGGTCGTGCTGGCATCGCCGGGCGACGACGACGTGGCGACAGCGCAAGCGCTTGGGGCACAGACACGGCATCTGAACACGCCGGCTGATTTTGACGCATCGCTCATTGATGCTTGGACGGCCGTCGTCCTGCTCTTCCATGATCACGATTGGGAGCCGCCGATCCTGGCGAAGGCGCTTAATCAAAACGCGTTCTACTTCGGCGCCATGGGCAGCCGTCGCACCCACCAGTTGCGGCGTGACATGCTGAGCGCGATGGGGGTGGCGCAAGTGCGGATCGATCTGGTGCGCGGGCCAATCGGGCTTGATGTCGGGGCCACCAACCCTCCCGAGATCGCTCTGTCCATCGCCGGCGAGATCCTCGCAACGCTGCGCCATGGCGCGTGGACGAAAACAAAGCTTGCAGGAAGCACTCCGGCGCCCGCCTGACCCCCACCGCCTCGCCACAGTGCGTTGTCCGTCCTGCCGGCGACGTCATCGATGACGTCCGCTGAGCGGGCTCACCCTCGGCGCGGACAGGATCAATCCATAATGGGGAAAAAACGAGGTCATGCTCCGCGCCGGCAACCGACGGGAGCACAACCATCATGCACGTATCGTCTGGTCTTACCAGCCGCAGCCACAGGTGCAGCCAGCGTAGGCAGCGGTTGTGGTGGCGAAGGAAGCGACGGTGACGAAAGCAACTGCGATAGCCTTGCGGAACATTTAATCTCTCCAGTTTTCGAGGGGTTGGATCTTTGGATCCATCCGGCAGGCCGCGCCGTGCTTGGGTCGGGACCGGCCGATGGACGCCGGTCTTACCAGCCGCAGCCGCACGTGCAGCCAGCGTAAGCGGCCGTCGTCGTGGCGAGGGAAGCGACCGTAACGAATGCGACGGCAAAAGCCTTGGCGAACATGGGGGTCTCCATCGTTGGTGTGGTTCGTCGTGAGCAGCGTTGTGTTGGTTGCGCGCTGCTCACGTCACAGGGATGGAGAGGGCAGACGCACCCGCGGCCCAGCCCGTCCAGGAGTGCGCCCTGAAGGCGACAGCCAAATTGTTAGCCGATTGTTATTGCGGCAATATTTTTGGCACCTCGCGCAGACACCCCGTCCGCCCGCCTGGCAACTGCGCGCGCATCAGGAGATGGCGAGGCGCGCGATCAACCGGCGACCCACGCAATCGTGGCCGAGTTGCGCGCCGCTTTCAACGCACGGTCAGTGCTGGCAACGCGGCCTCTATGCGCTCGCGCAGATGCGCGTGCTGCGCCGGGATCTTCAGTGCCTCGCCAAGCGTCTCTTCAGGCTCATCTGCAGTGAAACCCGGTTCCGCAGTCGCCACCTCAAACAGCACGCCACCCGGTGTGCGCGCATAAATCGCCCAGAAATAATCACGGTCGATCTGATCGGTGACGCGCAGCCCCGCCTCAGTCAGCCGCGCACGCACGGCGCGCTGGGCGGCGCGATCGGCCACGCTGAAGGCAACGTGATGAACAGTGCCGGCCCCCTCAACACCTGGTGCGATGTCGCCATTAACGTGCAGATCAACAATGCGCGCCGCGTCGCCGTGGCGTGATGCGAGGCGGATTAATGCGCCCTTTTCCGCATCGCCGCCGACCGGCTCACGCCCGATCAAGGCATACTCAAAGACGTCCTCAAGGATGGACTGCGTCGCCGCCCCGTCGGTGAGGGCGAGCGTCACGCCATGGAAGCCGCGCAAGGCGTGTTCGGCCGATATTTCCTCGCTCAGCCAGGGCGTCCGGGCATCGTCGGTCTCGACGAGCGCCAGAATGAGACCATCGGGATCCTGCACGATGAGGCGCGGCTCGCCAAAGGCCGTGTCGCGCGTGATCACGCGCCCGCCCAGTTCGGGCGCCAGCCGCGTCAGCCGTTCCTCCCAAAAACCCATGGCGCCCCGCGGGATCGCAAATTGCGTGATGCTCACCTGACCCGCGCCGATGCGACCGGGCCGCGCATTGGCCCAAGGGAAAAAGGTCATGACCGTCCCTGGCGCACCCAGGCGGTCCCCGTAATAGAGGTGGTATGTGCCAGGGTCATCGAAGTTGACGGTGCGTTTGACGAAGCGCTGGCCGAGCGCGCGGGTGTAATAATCGAGGTTGCGCTGGGCGTCGGCGGAAATGGCCGTGACGTGATGCAGGCCTGTGACGGATGCGGACATGTGTACCTCCCATGCGTGGGCACGACGCCGCACAATCCCGGCGTCGCCATCCCTGCATGAATGGGGGTGTCGGCCGACATCAACAATGTCGCCATCGCGAAGGTATCGTTCGTAGATAAGCACCAATCAGCGATGCGGCTGCGGTTCAGCCTCGGTGCACGTGATCAGGCCGACGGGCGGTAAGGCTTTTGCATTTCGCGGCGCAGGACATCGATGAACGCCCGCGTCTTCAGCGGCAGGAACCGTCGGCTGGGGTAGAGCGCGACAACCGGCGTTTCCTCCACCGTTTCGTCAGGGAACATGACCTGCAGATCGCCCCGCTCGACGGCGTCGGCTGCGATGAAGTCAGGGAGATAAGCGAGCCCCTGGCCGGCGACCGCGCTGTTGAGGATCACCTCCCCATTGTTGGAGCGCATGGCCACCTTGGGCTGTGAGCGGCTGGCCCGCCAACTGAAGGGATTGGCGCGCAGCGTGTACTCGATCACCGGCCAGCTCTCCAGATCGGATGGGCTATCGGGCTTGCCCATCCGCCGGATGAGCGCCGGAGCGGCCAGAAGCAGATGGCGCGTGCTCGACAAGCGGCTGACGATGGCCGTGTCAGGCGCCTGTTCACCCACGCGCACCACGAGATCGATGCCGTCATCCATGAGATCGACGAACCGGTCCGACAGCGAAAGGTCGACCGAAACCTTGGGGTTGTCGGCGAGGAACTGCGGTATGAGCGGCGCCACGAACCTCAAGCCGAACGTGATCGGCGCGCTCACCTTCAATAGGCCGCTCGGCGCCTCTGACCGGCTCATGAGCTGCGCTTCGGCGAGGGCATTTTGCTCCAGCATTGAGCGGCAGTGCTCAAGATATTCGCTGCCAGCCTCCGTCAGCCCGATGCGCCGCGTGGTCCTGTTCAGCAGACGGGTGCTGAGCCGCTCCTCCAGGAGGGAAATGGTCTTGCTGACAAGGGCCTTGGAGAGCCCGAGTTTATCGGCTGCTGCCGTGATGCCGTTCTCGTCAACGACGGCTGCGAATATCCGCATGGACTGAAACAGGTCCATGGGCCCTCCTTCGTATGCCCGCAAGAACCACCCCGCGCCGCACCATCCGGCACGCCGACGCGAACGTGATCCCTGCTATGCTGTGCACCAACGCACACCCCGATCGCCCACCATGGCAAGCCCGCAGGCCGAACGGCGCCGATGACACCGCCGTGCGAGGCGACCGCCAAAACCCGCTGCGCCTCATTGCGCCAAGGTGGACGCAGCGTAGATGTTGTCACCTGCAAGTCGTCTGAATGGCGCACACAGAACGGCAGTCCCCTGACGCTGTTGGACAAATCAAACATACAGATGTCTATCAGCCCTCTCGCTTGAGGTCAGATTGCGGACAGAAATGGACAGGGTCCAACGAATTTGGAGGTCAACAGGCTGGCTGGATCGGTTTTCTCCAGTGTGCGATGATCGCCATGCGAGGTCGGCTCACGGTGGAGCACAACTGTTGCGTGCGCACCGTGATGCGACCACCGCGCGCGGCCTTGCCGTCCGAGAGCCTGCGGGTGATGCCGGGCGCCGACAAACGCGTGCAAAGCGCTCAGCCTCGTGCGTGCCTGGTGGCATGCCCTGGCGTCCCCTGTTACCGCGGATCAACGTGAAGCCAATGGCGCGGTGCCGGTCCAGCGCTTGCACATGAACGGGGCACGCCCGGATCGCTGGACGAGCGCACGCTGGCCCAACCACGAGGAGAACATCATGGAACAGCGCGTGCTGGCCCAGCGGCCTGTCTCTGCGATTGGGTTTGGCTGCATGAACATTGTCGGCGGCTACGGTCCGGCACTGTCAGATGCCGAAGCGCACCGCCTTCTTCAGTCCGCATTGGACCATGGCTACACCCATTTCGACACGGCCGCGGTCTACGGCGCGGGCGAAAGTGAGCGGCTGGTTGGCGAGGCTTTGTCCCACCGGCGCGCCGCGTTCTACCTTGCCAGCAAGGCCGGTTTCGGACGGCGCGAAGACGGAACGCGGTGTGTCGATAACAGTGAAGCAAACCTGCGAAGCCAGTTGGAAGCCGGACTGAAACGGCTGCGGACCGAGGCCATTGATCTCTACTACCTGCACCGCTGGGATCGCGAGGTGCCGATCGAGGAGGTGGTCGGGCTGATGTCGCGTTTCGTCGAGGAGGGAAAGGTGCTGGCGCTGGGCCTGTCTGAGGTATCCGCCACGACGCTCGAACGCGCCAACGCCACGCATCCGATCGCAGCCATACAGTCTGAGTATTCACTGTGGACGCGCAATCCGGAGGTGGCGGTTCTCGAAACCGCCGCGCGGCTCGGGATCGCTTTTGTTGCTTTTTCTCCCGTGGCCCGCGGCTTCCTGACGGGTGCGGTGGACCAGGACCGTGTCTATCCGGCGGGCGACCTGCGCGCGCGGATGCCGCGGTTCCACGGAGACGCGCTCTCCAACAACCTGCAGCGTCTGCATGCCTACTGCGTGATCGCCGACGAGGTTGGCTGCACGCCGGCCCAATTGGCAATTGCCTGGCTGCTGCACAAGGCGCCGCATATTCTTCCCATCCCGGGCACGCAGGTGGCGGCGCACATGGAGGAGAATATCGCAGCCGCATCCGTGCGGCTGGACGACGGCGTGGTCGCACGCCTGGAAGAGATCATCAACACCGCGACCATCGAAGGCCACAGGTACACACCCGAGCAGCAAGCCGACATTGATACCGAGGACGTGCCGAATTGATCGGATGACCGGTTCTGCCATCAAAACTGCCGATCGGCCGAATAGCTTTGGGCGATGGCAATGGCAAAAGTAAAGATAACAACCAATTAAAGAACCTGCTTGAGAGCTGAACGGATTTGCGCAAACTTGACAGATGATTTGAGGCTGGTCTTCACCTCTTTTGCGATCCGTCAATTTCACTTTTGCGTTGAGTTGACGTGGAGCCCGTTACATGGGGACAGAGCGGGCCCATGCATAGTCAAATCCCGACCATTTAGGTACGTGTGTTTTTGATGCATTAAGCCTAGATGCGTTATCTCGCACATCAAACCAATGCTGGTGATGTGGCGAGTTTGACGATGCATTATGATTTCCCCTGGCAAAGACCCGATGGCGCTGAGCGAGCCGGTTGGCTTGCGACGGCTCTTGCGTGCAGCCCGCGCAATCTGGGCAAAGACGGGTTACAGGGGCTGAGCCTACGCGCCTTTCAGACAGGCTTGCGTCACGCGTCCGGCCGTCTCCGCATCATTCGCGTCGCTTACGATAGGCTGGGCGAGAACTTGGGCCACGGCTGGTCTGACGGGCGCCGGAAGGCTCTGCTGGCCAAAGTGCACCACGCACGCGGACCCGTCATTTCACTGCATAGAAAACTGGGGCGGGCACTCAATTCGGGTCTGGTGCGTGTTTTAGCCCGCACGCAGCGTGAAAGCGCCACACCTCGTCCACACCTGCTCGGTTTCGACCCACTGCCGGCGACAGATGCGCACACGGTATCACCGTCCAATGTGCCGGCAAAGCGCACCGGGCAGCACGCAATTGGGGTCACCTCGCGAGCACAACTCGATCTCTCAATGGCCGAGGATTGCGTTGAGAAGAACAAGAGCCCCGTTGGCCATCCAATTCCCAATGCGCCAACCATTCACCAGGGGATCGCATTCGTCAGTGCGCCGATGCATGCCATCGATGGCCCGACCGCAAGTCTTTCCCCGTCATTGGAAATCATTGAGCTGGATCCGGCAAAAAACGGCATCGAGCAGATCACAGAAGTCCTGGAGAAGCGCGATCAAGTGGACGCGGTCCTGTTCATCGGCAGCGAGACTGTGGACGACTTGAAACGCTGCCTGAAACTCTCGGCACGCGGCACAATGGGCGCTTTTCCCGATGGCGAACACATGTGCGATGGTGCTGAGGACGTTCGTCCCACCCCGATGAACATGATGGCCGACACGGACGAGGACACCCCGGTCACCATTCCTGTCCTACCGGATCGTCGCGATGGAGAGCCGTGCACCATCACTGCCGCAACGCAGGGCGTAAACGGCACGGTTGTCATCGACCCTGCCACAGGCAACCCCATTTATACTCCCGATGCGCTCTTTCTTGGCGCCGACAGCTTCACGTGCACGTTCAAATGCGAGGAAGGGAGGGAATACGTCGCGACGGTGGCCGTTGATGTTCATCCGGAAAAGAAAGTCGTGACGTCGAAGGATGTGGCCGCCTCCACGCAAGCGGACAGCCCGGTGACCGTCAGCATCCTGCCGCAGGGGCAGGAGCCCAGCCAAGCCGTGGGCACGGTCACAGCGGCAACACAGGGCGCAAACGGCACCGTCGTCATCGACCCCGCCAGCGGGGACCCAATTTATATGCCCGATACAGGCTTCACCGGGTCTGACGCGTTCACCTGCCTCGTGTCATGTGCCGAAGGACCGGATCTGGCCGTGGCAGTTTCGGTCACCGTGACGGATCACGTCGTCCAGACGCCAGTGAATGCGGATGGGGATGCGGACGGCCAGCAGGTGTCATCCGCCAAACAGACAGACGCGAAAGGCTGACGGCCAAAGACGTTGAGCGCGGGGTCAGTCCGACCTGCGAAGGCGCACCGGCGGGGCCATCGGGCTCTGTAACGACGAGACTCGTGTGCGCTTCGAACCCTAACGGATTGACGCATCGCCAAAAGTGCAAAGGCCGTAAAAGCAGGAGAATTGTAAAGATGGTCGGAGCGAGAGGATTTGAACCTCCGACCCCCGGTCCCCCAGACCGGTGCG
>CAZGNQ010000040.1:0-8465 GCA_964527285.1 uncultured Hyphomicrobiales bacterium
GCGAGCTCGCGCCCCTTGGCGCTCTCGAAATTCGTGTAGAAGACGAAGCCGCCCGCGGTTTGGCTCGCCTCGATCTCCTTGAGCAGCACCATGCGCAGATTGGGCAGGCCGTCGGCGTCGACGGTCGCGAGCGAGACCGCGTTGGCGTCGTTGATCTCGGTCTTCTCCGCCTCGGCGAGCCAGTCGCGGGCGAGCGCATAGGGGTCCTCGCCGGCGAAGATGCCCGCGCGCCGCTCCGTCTCGTCGATCGCATCCGCCATGGCGTGCTCCCTGTTCCCGTCGCCGAGATAACGCGCGGCCCGGCGAACGCCAACGCCCGCGGGCGCCACCCTTGAGCGGCCCGTCCGAATGGCCTAAAGCGCGCGGGGTCGCGGGGCTCGCGGCGGCGGCGGCTCGGGAGGCGACGGTCATGGCGGGGCTGATGGCGGGAAAGCGCGGCCTGATCATGGGGGTCGCCAACGACAAGTCGATCGCCTGGGCCATCGCCGCGGCGGCGCGCGCGCAGGGGGCCGAGCTCGCCTTCACCTACCAGGGCGACGCGCTCAAGAAGCGCGTGGAGCCGCTCGCCGCCTCGGTCGGCTCGGAGATCGTGCTGCCCTGCGACGTCACCGACACGCCCTCGATGGACGCGGTCTTCGCCGAGATCGGCGCGCGCTGGGGGCGGCTCGACTTCCTCGTCCACGCGATCGCCTATGCCGACAAGGCCGAGCTCAAGGGCCGCTATGTCGACACGAGCGCGGAGAACTTCCACAATTCGCTGGCGATCTCGTGCTACTCCTTCACCGCGCTCGCGCGGCGCGCCGAGGCCCTGATGGCCGAGGGCGGGAGCCTGCTGACGCTCACCTATTACGGCGCCGAGAAGGTGATGCCGCACTACAACGTGATGGGCGTGGCCAAGGCCGCCCTGGAGGCATCGGTGCGCTATCTGGCGGCAGACCTGGGCGAAAATGGCATCCGGGTGAATGCCATCTCGGCAGGTCCCATCAAAACGCTGGCGGCATCCGGCATCGGGGATTTCCGCTACATCCTGCGCTGGAACGAAAACAACGCACCGCTGCGCCGGACCGTGAGCATTGAGGATGTGGGCGGCGCCGGCTTGTACCTGCTGAGCGATCTGTCTGCCGGCGTGACCGGCGAAGTCCATCACGTCGACGCCGGCTATCACGTGGTCGGGATGAAAAACGTGCACGCACCGGACATATCGGTCGTGAAAGACGGCGCCTGAGGGCGTGCGGCAGGACCGGTGGCGACCGCAGCAACAGCAACGTCACCATCACAGCAGGAAACGAGGTCCCTGTGGCTGACGTCTTATCGGGTGCGCCGGCCGGCGCATCGACGCCAACGATCTATTTTGTGCGTCACGGCCAGACCGACTGGAACCGTGAAACGCGCATCCAGGGCAGCATCGACGTGCCCATCAACGCCAAAGGCCGCACCCAGGCGCTGCGCAACGCCGGCGTCCTGGCGGAGCTGATCGACACGCCCGGCGCGCTCGACTTCGTGTGCTCGCCCCTGTCGCGCACGCGCGAGACGATGGAAATCATCCGCGCGCAACTGGGGCTGGCGCGCATCGGCTACACGACGGATGCCCGGCTCGCCGAGATCACATTCGGCGTCTGGCAGGGCCGCACCTGGAGTGAACTGCGCGCCGATGCAGCGATTGTGCGCGAGGTTGCGGCGCGTGATGCTGACCCGTTCAATTACCGCCCCGACGGCGGGGAGAGCTACGCCGACCTCACCGCGCGTGTGCTGGCCTGGTTCCATTGCGTGCGCCGCGACACCGTGGTGGTCTCCCACGGCGGCGTATCGCGCGCCTTGCGGGTTGCGCTCCAGGGCCTGCCCCCGCAGGAGGTGGCGACCCTGCCTGCGCCGCAGGACAAGGTGCTGATGATTGCGGGCGGCACCTGCGACTGGGTGTGACACATTGAGCCCGCCGGGGAGAACGCAGGGATTGGCGAAACACGACCGCCGGTTGGCCCGCACCTCGCGCTCGCGGCGCCCGCCAGGTTGACGATCCCTCGACGCCCCCGCCCCACCGTCGCCGCAGCCGCCGCTCCTGAGCTGGACCAAAAACCATGTCACACAACACGTTCGGCCACCTTTTCCGCGTGACCACCTTCGGCGAAAGCCACGGTCCCGCGCTCGGTTGCGTGATTGACGGCTGCCCGCCGGGCATTCACCTGACGCCAGAGGACATCCAGGCCGACCTGGACCGCCGCCGGCCGGGCCAGTCCCGCTACACGACGCAGCGGCGCGAACCGGACCAGGTCAAATTATTCTCCGGCGTGTTCGAGGACGAGCCCACGGACGGCCCGCGAACCACGGGCACGCCCATCTGCCTCATGATCGAAAATGTCGATCAGCGCTCCAAGGACTATTCCGACATCCGCGACAAGTACCGGCCCGGCCACGCGGATTTCACCTACATCGCCAAGTACGGACTGCGGGATTATCGCGGGGGCGGGCGCTCATCGGCGCGCGAGACGGCGGCGCGCGTGGCCGCCGGTGCAGTAGCGCGCAAAGTCATCCCCGGCGTTACGATCCGCGCGGCCCTCGTCCAGATGGGACCGCACGAGATCAATCGCGACAACTGGGACTGGGAGGAGGTGGCCAATAATCCGTTCTTCTCCCCGGATGCGGACGCCGCGGCGCACTTTGCCGAGGAGTTGGATACCGTGCGCAAATCAGGGTCATCGCTCGGCGCTGTGATCGAGGTGGTGGCCGAGGGCGTGCCGGCGGGCTGGGGTGCGCCCATCTACGGCAAGCTCGATCAGGACATCGCAGCCGCGATGATGAGCATCAACGCGGTGAAGGGTGTCGAGATCGGCAACGGTTTTGCGTCAGCAGGCCTCAGTGGAGAGGAAAACGCCGACGAAATGCGGATGGGCGAGGACGGCAGACCGGTGTTCACGTCCAACCACGCCGGTGGTGTGCTCGGTGGTATCTCCACAGGCCAACCGGTGGTGGCGCGCTTTGCAGTCAAGCCGACGTCATCGATCCTGTCGCCGCGCAAGACGGTGGACCAGGCGGGGGGTGAAACGGACATCGTCACCAAAGGCCGCCATGACCCGTGTGTCGGCATCCGTGCCGTGCCGGTGGCTGAGGCAATGATGGCACTTGTGCTGGCGGACCATATGCTGCGTCACCGCGCGCAGGTGGGGTCGTAAACCGAGCTTTGCGCGCGCTGCGCCGGGGCCTTCCCGCGCCTCCAACTGAATTGCACGGACGTCAGCGCCCCACAGCGATTGCGTCATTTCGCCAAGTGCCGCGCATTGACCTGCCCCCTCACGAAGGTTTCGCCTATGGTGAGCGTAAATCATCCGGGCAAGGATTGCACAGCTCGTTGCCCGTGCGCTTTTCGTCGATGGCTTGGCAATGCTGGTCGACAGGGTGGTCCGGAGGGTGACCCCCAGACCCCGAAGGATGCCCGACGCAGACTGCGCCAGATCATCGCCTGTCCGCCGTCAAAACCCAGCCGGGCGGACGTACACCTTTTCAGGGTTCAGCTTATAACCCCAAGGCAGGCCGGCGTTTTTCCAGCCATTCACCGTCCGCCACGGTCCGTTGGGGTTGTCCTTGTCGGTCGAGCCCTCAAAGCCATCGACAACGACGTACACCTTCTTCAGACCAAGACCGTCCAACGCCTTCGCGGACGGCGCACCGCGCGTGCCGCCAGACCGGCACATGAGCAGGATGGGTGCGTTTGCATCGAGGCCCTTCGCCGAAAGCGCCGCCATCACCCCATCGGCAAACTTGGGGTTTTTCTCCATGGCGAATTTGCCCGGTTTCTTTTCATTCCATTTCGACGGGTTCACCTGCAGGAAGGGCACGTTGGCATCCACGACGTCCGTGTAGCCCGTGAACATCATCTCGATGGGCTCGCGCACGTCGACAAACAGGACCCCATCAGGGTCGGCCGTCTTCATCTCGTAGGCTTCTTTCGACGTGACATAGAGGCCCCAGGGCGTCTGCTTTTTCGGGTCGGACGGCTCGGACGCGGCCAAGGCGCCCGATGTCATCACCGTGGCGCCGATCAGTGCGGCACCCACAAGGCGGCTCAGGACTGAGAACATGGTTTTCCTCTCCTTATGTGCGGATAATCGGGGCGGCCCACTGATCAAAACGACATGATGCGCGTGTCGTCTTCCAGCAGCCGCTCTGCCATCGGTCCAGGCTTGGCGCGGCCAATGCCATCGATCAGCGCTTCCGGACCCACACCCTTGTTGGGAAGATAAATCGCACAGACTTCGACCGTGGCGCCCTTGGCCATCAGCATCTTCATTAGGCCCTGGGGGCTCATGCCCTTGGGCTTCTGTGGTGCGGTTGCGGACGCCGGCGCCTCCTTCAGAGCCAGATCACCACCCGGACCGCAGAGGAGCACATGGACGTCCGCGCCCTTCATGCGCGCCTGCATGGACAGCACCATGCTCATCAATTGGGTCTGCGGCTCGGCCGTTGCCACGATGGTGACGAGGTTGACGTCATCATCCGCCTTTGCCGGAGCTGCCCCTGCGAAGCCACCGGCGACCGCAGTAACAACGGCCAAAGCGCAGGCCATGAGTGTACGATGCATTATTGTTCTCCCCATCACGTTGTCTGGCGGCGACCGGTCTGAACGCTACGGTCGGCGCGCGTCACATCGTGATGTGAGATGCGCGGGAGAGGAATTCATTGACAAAACGCAAATGGCGGAACGCCAAAGATGGCCGGGCGGGCTGGCGGGCGCGAGAGCGAATGCGAATGCGATTGAGCGTGCCCGATATCAGCCCACGGTCACGAGAATGCCCGCCACGATGAGGCCCGCGCCCAGCACCGTCTGCCAGGTGATGGGCTCGCCGAAAAAGACCGCGCCGGCGACCGGTACGATCACAAAGCCGAGGGCGGCAAACGGGTAAGCGAGCGACAGTGGAACCGTCCGCAGGATGATCACCCACAGCACGGTGGCGGCGCCGTAGAGCACAAGTGCGGCCAGCAACCAACCGTTCAGCAGGCCCCACGGCAACGGCTGGTCCGCGCCTGCGAGCGCCGTCTGCTTGAACAGAACCTGGCCGGCGGCGAGCATCACGGCGAAGGCGACGAGGGCGACGTACTGCATGGTGCGCGGTCCCGGCGGATGGGGCTTGAGATGGCCCGGCGATGCCGGGCGTCAGCGTACGATTTGGGCCGATTCGCCTCTCAGTCCCATCGCGAGACGACCCCACCGCTCCTGTCGACACACCGACCACTGCCGATCAGCCTGTGGTGGTGCCCTCCTCGAACGCGGCACCGTCCTCGTCATCCAACTCCGACGTCAGTATGCCAACCGGCGCGCCCGTCGGGTCTTCCAGCACGGCGATGCGCCCGACGCCAGGGACCTCAAACGGTGCGCGCAGAATCCGACCACCGGCGCTGCCCGCCGCCTCTGCGCGGGCATCAACGTCATCGACTTCAATGTAGGCGAACCAGGCCGAACTGCCTTGCAGTGGCACGTGGCTGGAGGCCAACGACGTCAGGCCGGCCACGGGCTCGTCGTCCGCCGCAATGGCCACCCAGTAGTCCGAGCCGTTCTCCAGCTCCATTTGCTCGTACGTCCAGCCGAGCGTTTGAGCGTAGAACGCTTTAGCCTCGTCAACGTTGTCGGTGATGAGTTCATTCCAGCTGAAGAGGCCATGGCCGGTGTGAAACATGCGGTGTGCCTCCGTGCGGTGTCGTAAGGGCGGCCTGCCAACGAGCGTTTGGCCAAGCCACTGCGCAAAGCGGCGATAGCAGGTTAAGCGGCTGATGTCGCGCACTGAAAATGCGATCATTCGCAGGCGCCCGATGCGGCGATCCCCATCGCAAGGAACACCCATGTCGGACGTTGCAACAACGGTGGTGCCCGTCTTCGGGCTAATCGCGCTTGGCTATGCATCCGCCCGCCTCAACATCATTTCGCGCGAAGCGGGCCAGGGCGTCGCCGCGTTTGTGTTCACGCTCGCGATGCCGGCGCTCTTGTTCCGCACGGTGCTGACCGCCGAGGCGCCTGAGGCGTCCAGCCTCGCGCTGCTGGCGGGCTTCATGGGGGCGGCCGGCGGGACCTGGGCGCTGGCCAGCATCGCAACCACCCGGCTCCTGAAGCGGCCCGCTGCCGACGCGCCATCCATCGCCATGGCCTCGACGTTCGGCAACACCGTGATGATGGGCATTCCTCTGGTCGTCGGGCACTACGGTGATCGCGCGCTGGCACCGCTGGCGGTCATCATTGCGCTGCACGCACCGATCATGTGGGCCATGGCGAGCCTGCAGTTTGCCGCCGCCCGTAACGTCGGTGATGGGCAATCCGTGCGCGGGGTTGCGGTCGGGATTGCGCGAGATCTGGCGCAAAATCCCATACTGATCGGCATTGCGGCGGGATGGTTGTGGCGGCTGACAGGTTTCGGGCTGGCCGAGACGGCGGACCGTTTCATCAGCCTGCTGGCCCAGGCCGGCGTGCCGGGCGCCTTGGTGGCCCTGGGCCTCAGCCTCGCGCGGTACAATCTGGGCGGTCAGCTGCCAACGCTGGCCGTGATCAACGCCACCAAACTGCTGCTCATGCCGGCGCTCGCCTTCGCCATATGTGCATGGTTGCTGGGGCTGTCGCCACTCGCAACGGGCGTGGTGGTGATCCTGGCGGCGTGTCCAACGGGAGCAAACGCTTTTCTGTTTGCCAGCAAATACGACACGGCTGTCGGATCGGTGTCGGCGTCAGTGGCGCTTGGGACGGCTTTGTCGGCAATCACAGTGACGGCGCTTCTTGCCGTCTTGGGACCGGCGTGATGGCTCGACCGGTGCGGCCCACCCGCGTCGCGCATCTGACATTTTCTCTCGCGCGTGAGGCTACGCAAATCAAATGTCAGAACCGGCGCATTAGGCGGCTGCATGGATGGACCGATCCGCGGCTTCCATTTCAGCAACCCGATCAAGCAACACAATGATGTTTTCGTCTGCGCCGGCATTGTGCTCGCCAACGACAGTTAGCAATGGGGACGGTCCGACCGACGATATGCCATTCAGGTCCTGGCGAAGTCTGGAAATCTCGGAGCTGATGGTGCCGATCTCGAATGTGAGCGCCTCATCAGCGGCTGCGGCCGCATTTATCTTCTCACCGTGAAGCTCAATGCGGTCGGCCATCCGATCGAATTGTGCCTGCCGGCCCAATGGTACTGGTTGCAGCGCATGGCGGAATTGCGGTGACTGCCGCGCTGAGCTGCGCCGAGCACTGCACACTGCAGCGTGCCATGGTGCGCACAAGGCTTCGCTGATGGCGGCTGCATGTTTTCTCAGCGCCCGCCGGCAATATCCAACAAATCTCTCAAAGCGAAAAACGGCGGCTGGCGCAGGTGCCGAGCGCACACCCCATGATGGGGGCCGGGCGCTGGCACTGTTGCTCGTCGGCGTCGGTACCGGCTGCGCAGGCGTCTGATTCAGCTCAAAAAAAAAGCGCGCCCGCGTGCGTCACCCGACGGGGCAGGCACCGGTGCCAGCATCGGCAAGACATCACGGAGCCTTGCGGATGAACGCCGCAGAACCCGATAGAACCACGTGCTGCGCAACGGAGCGGTGACAAAAACAGCCCAAAGTACGCAAAGCGCCGCGATCAATGGCATTGGTTGTGCGTTCTGGCGCAGGTTCATAGGAAAACCCATCATTGCATTTCGTAGAGCTCAATCCGCTCCATGCAGATTGAAGGCCAACGTTCTGGGTCTGAGTTTCGGCCGTGAGGCTTAATTTTTCACAACCAAAGCGTTTCCAACTCCTTGCCGTGACAGAGTTTTTTATTCCTGACGACCGGTTTCGGCGCGTACGTTAAGCGATCAGCCAGCAAATCCCAGCCAACGGGCAATCATTGCTGGCGTGACGCCCGATGCGCGCAACTCGGCCAGTGACAGATCATGGTCGCGCTTGGAGAATTTCTCACCATCGGACCGCAGCACGAGATCATGGAAGTAATAAATCGGATGCGGCAGCCCCAATAAAGACTGCAGCACCCAATGCACGCATGTTGCCGCGCTCAATTCACGCCCGCGCACAACCAGAGACACGTTCTGGCTCGCATCATCGGCGACACACGCCAGGTGATAGCTGGTCGGCACGTCCTTTCGTGCGATAATCGGATCGCCCCAGAGCTGCGGCGCGGGTGGGCGTTGGACCAGCCGGTAGGAGGGGCCGCCACCCGCCGCCGCGGGTTCGATCACGTGGATCGGCGGCAGGGACCGCTGCCGCTGCGCCAAATGGGCCAGAGCCTTTGCCATGTTGAGGCGCAGGGCATAGGGCGCGCCGGCCTCGATGCGCCGCCGGGCCTCAGCGGGTGCAAGATCCCGGTACAATCCAGGATAGATCGGCGCGCCATCGGGGTCGTGCGCAATGTCTTCAGCCGGCACATCGGCAAGCGCGCGCTGGATGTCGGCACGGCTGGCAAAGCAGGGATAGGCCAGCCCGTCGCGCCAGAGCGCCATCGCCAGTTCCCT
>CAZGNQ010000040.1:8565-18657 GCA_964527285.1 uncultured Hyphomicrobiales bacterium
CTCCGTCGGCGGCGCTGGCCATTCCGGCGTTGAGCAGTGCGCTATAAGCATGGCCCAGATGGAGCGCGCCGTTGGGCGTTGGTGCGAACCGAACCACGCAGGGTGTGCCCGGCCGCGCAACAGTGAAAGCCTGCGCGACGCCCGCAACAACCGTGTCGCCAGGGGCAACACCCGCTGCGCCGGCGAGCGCAGTGTGGACGCATGTCGGCATTCGGCATCCCCGTTGGAGCGAATGGGCACCAGCCAGCGATCCGGCGTGGCAGCGGGCACAGGAGATTGGCACGCATGACAGGCATCGCAGGCAGCACCATCGAGACACAAGACGATGTTCGCCGAGGCGTGCAGGCCCTCGTGGCGCGCTGTCCCTTGCTGGAGGCCGCCGCCCTGCGCCATCCCGAAACAGCCGGCGATCCACCATTGCGCCGCCTGCCCGGCGGGTTTCCAGGCATTGCCCGCGTCGTCATCGGCCAACAGGTTTCAGTCGCAAGCGCGCGGGCCATCTGGGAGCGTTTTGAAGCCGCGCTCGCGCAAACCACGGCCGGGGTCACGCCTGAAGCATTTTTGGCGCTCCCGCTTGATGCCCGGCGGGCGATCGGCCTGTCGCGCACCAAGTCTGAGACGCTCGACCGGGTCGCCAATGCGGTCACGGCGGACCGGGTTTTGGCCCAGGCGCTGGCAGAGCCGGCAAGCCGTCCGGGCCTGGACGACGACGCCGTCAGGACGACCCTGACCGCCATAAAGGGCATCGGCCGTTGGACAGTTGACGTTTATATCATGTTCTGCGTCGGGCGAACGGACGGGTTTGCATCGGGAGACCTCGCCCTCCAGTCAGCCTATGGCGCGCTTGCCGGCGTCAGCGATCGGCCAAAAGCCGAGGCGCTCGAGGTCGCCGCCGAGGCATGGCGGCCGTGGCGGGGCGTTGCTGCACGCATGCTGTGGGCTTATTACGGAGCGGAGAAGGCCCAGTCCGTGCGCGGTCAGCGTGCCGAGCGGAGCACTGACCCGGCGCTGTCAACCGTGTGAAGATTGCGCGGCCCAAACACAGGCAGAGGCCCGAACACGGGTTCAGGGACGCGCGCCCTGGACGTCATGCTCCAAGGGGTCTGACGTTGAGGGTTCTGACATCAAGGGTTCTGACGCCTGGTCCTTTCCTTAAGGCGGGTCCAACGAAGCCCGACGGAACATGGCGAGATGCCACCGCGAACAGGACGGCCCATGAGCGACGCGCCCGCCTTCTCGACCTCCGCCCCGCAGGCTACGGCCGCGCAAGCTGCACTGAGCATCCCCCAATCGTGGGCCGTGATGGGCGCGCCCGGCGCGCCTGTTGAGCGCTTGGCGGAGGATGCGATCTGGGTGCCCGCCCGTGCGCCGCAGGTAGGCACGGCATCGCACGGCGATGACGTCGGGCCGGACGCTGGCGACGTCATCGTTTTTCTGCACGGCTATGCGGCGGACATCGACCAGATGGGGCCGGTGGCCGCGGCGGTTCGCAATGCCGACGCCAGCTCAGATCTGTTGGCCGTTGATGCCCCTCTGTCCCTTCCCATGCAGCACGTTGCGGGCCGCATGTGGTTTGAGCTCAACATCCATGACCATGCCCACAGGCGGGCCGGGGCGCGCGCCGCGGCCGCGCATCTGCAGGCCCGACTTGAGGATTTGATCCCCCGGCTGCGCCGTCCCGGCGGCGGTCGGCTGACGCTCGTGGGGTATTCACAAGGGGGTATGGTCGCTTTGGAATGGGCGGCGGCACTTGGGCATCGAGGCGTGGACGCCGGGCACCGCCTTCACAAGATTGTCTGCATCAACGCCTGCCTTGCGGCCCCGAGCGAACCGCTGCCCGCCGCAGGAGGGGCGCACGGCGCGATCGACGCAACGTTGGTGAACGGCACGGCCGATGTCGTCATACCGATCGGGGATGCACGGGCGAGCGTCGCGGCGCTCACGGCGGCGGGCCACAAGGCAGGCCTCGTAAGCCTGGAGGGGGCTGGCCACGGTTTGCGCGAAGCGGTCATCGCGGCGGCGGCACAGGCCGGCACTGCGTGACACCGCGCGCCGTTGGCGCATTGGTCCAATGACCGCAGACCCCGCCTGTGGCCATTTCCGCGTGCATGGCCTATCTAACGAAAAGACGTTGGTTTTTGTGGGTCGGCCAGCGGGTTGCCGATCACACGTCGGTAACGGGCTGGGATGCGGCAAGAGACGCAGTGGGACGCTGAAGTTTTAGACGCGAACAGCACAAGCGGACCGCGGCGTGTGCGGCCGAGATCGGGATCGGGTGCGACGCCCGGCCAGGAGCGGCGCGTCTTGTCAGGCTTTCCACCGGAGTCACTTGCACCTTCACAGAACTGACATGCAGCTCGCGTACGCCTAGCGTATGTTGAGCCTGCGTAACCCCTGGGGTTGATCGGGAGGCATCACCTTGACAGCCACGGCCTTACCCGCGCCGGATCGATGTCCGGCTCTCGTTCTCAACGCTGATTACAGGCCGTTGAGTTATTACCCTTTATCATTATGGAGTTGGCAGGAGACCGTAAAAGCCGTTTTTTTAGACCGTGTTAATATTGTTTCTGAATATGACCGCTGCGTCAGCAGCCCTTCTTTTGAAATGAAATTGCCGAGCGTTGTTTCGCTCAAAAGCTACGTCAAGCCGGCCGTCTATCCTGCTTTTACGCGCTTTAATGTCTTTCTGCGCGACCGGTTTTCGTGCCAATATTGCGGCTGCAAATCAGATCTGACATTCGACCATCTCATCCCGCGCTCGCGCGGCGGGCTGACCCGGTGGGACAACGTCACAACGGCCTGCGCCCCGTGCAACCTGCGCAAGGGTGGCAAAATGCCGGCCGATGCTGGCATGATCCCAACACAAATGCCCTATCGCCCGACGGTGTTTGAATTGCACCGCAACGGCCGGCTGTTCCCGCCGAACTATCTGCACGACAGCTGGATTGACTACCTCTATTGGGACAGCGAGCTGGAGCCCTGATCGGGCGCGGCCGGGCTTGAGCGTGGCTGTGGGCCTGCCGGGGCTGGGCTTGAGCCGGTTTGGTCAGCGGCGGACGCAGTGGGTGAGGCGTTCCATCCAACGGCGACCGCCCGGACGTTGGCGGAAGCGCCACGGGTCAGCGTGCGCCTCATATTGGCGTATCGGCTCAACCCTGTGATTTCCGTTACGCATCTTCCAGAAGTTCAATCCGCCGTCGGATTTCGGCTCGCATCTCCATGTTCTCTTCAAACTGGCGCTTTTCCTGATATTGAATGAAAATTACAGTTGCCACGCTACCAATAAGCGCAGCTCCCATTTCAAACACCAGATCGGACAGAACGGCAAAAATAAATTGGTCGTATTCATCACCGAAACTTATCGATAGAATTCTCGAAATCGCAACCAGCGCCGCTGCAATCCAAAGGATGCGCCAAAGGTTCCGGAGATTCAGCGTTTCCCGATCACCGATCAGATCAAGCAATTCTGGGTTGTCGCGAAATTGGCGGATGTGATCATCGGTGAAGTCCGAAGCATCCCCCGAGGTTATGATTTCAGTTAATGATGTCTCCGGCATGTTCGCCCACCTTTGTCCTTAATATTGGAAAGGTCGCGCATTTGACGCAGCGTTTCACGAGGAGCTGACGGCGTCGCCGGAGGTCGACGCCAATCTGAACGCGGGCCGCACTCGGTGGTGTCGTAGCGGTCAAAGCGAGCCGTTGACCCATCTCGGCAAGCACACGGGCATCGGCACGATCGGTCTTGGCAATCACGCCAATGGCGCGGACGAACTCACGCGCCCCGCCTGGATTGTTCCGCGAATAGGCGATGAAGGGCCGACGGTTGATCGCGAAGCGGCGTCTACTTCACCTCCCAGAACCAGACTTCGCGCGCTTTGGCGTAGCCGCCGTAGTAGCCCAGCCAGGAGAAATACTCCATCAGCCAGCTTGCCGACGTGCGGTAACCGTTCCAAACGTCAATATGGTCGCCGGTTGGTGAGCCGCCGTCGGAGGAACGACGCCAGTAATCCTTGAAGAAGACGATGCCCTTTTTGCCGAACATCTTATTATAGAAATCGGATGCATCATCACCGGTGAATTTTTGCACCTTGCCCAATCCCGGGATGTTGCTGCGGCTGAGGGCGTTGGCCAGCTCCTGGGCGTTGAGAATGAACATTTCGTCGCGGGGATGAAACCAGGAGACGCGCGGATTGCCCAGTTGACCCATCGTAACGCCCGCCTCACGCAGGCTCACACCGAGGCGGATGGCACACTGATTGGCGAAGGAGGGCTCGCCTGCGCGATAGATGCGGCCGTTATACGGTGTGTCCTTGAGCATCCGGGCCGGCAATTGCACTGAATTGTTCGTCGGATGGGAGCGCCAAAGCTTTGTAAAGCTGAGCGGTTCTTGTTGCGCCTTTGCTGCGGTTGCAGTGCAGAAAAGGGCAGCGGTGAGGAATAAAAAAGCCGGTCTCATGTCACTCCCCGATTGCGGGTTCCACGCCCCAGGTTCTTTCGTGAGATCCCAAAAAAGGCAAGACCCTTGGCGATGAGGGGCACGCCGCGTTCGCTCCGCACGGTGGATCAGAGCTGCGGGCGTAGCAGCAGCCGGCTGTCGCGGGATTTGTTATATCCGCCGCATCCGCCGGTTGGGACCTTGGACCCTGGTCCACGAGTTGGGCCTGATCTCGCAGATCACCGTGCGCTGCGGTGGGCCTCCCTGCGCGGACTGGGCGCGTTCTGGCGCATCGCCCCGTGATGTGAAAGCTACGAAGCTGATTGGGTGCGACAAAAAAGAGAGAGGGAAGGGTGAAGGGTGCCCATCTCCGCACCTTCATTAGAAAGACTCGCCATGCCGCTTTATACACGCCTGCCCTTTGAAGGACGGATCGAGGCGCTGATGGTCAAGGGGCCGGAGGACGAGGGCATCCTGGCGCACCGGGTCGATGCCATTACGGCCGGCTTCGATGGGCTCCAGGGCGACGCCCACGCGGGCCTCACCCGCAAGGCTTGCGTGCGCACCAAGGCGCTCTATCGGCGCGGCACTGAGATCCGCAACGTGCGCCAAATCACCATCGTCAGCGTGGAAGAACTCGCCCAGATTGCCGAAACGCTTGGCGTGCCGCGCATCGAGCCGGAGTGGCTCGGCGCCAACCTCCTCGTCACCGGCATCCCGGCGCTCACAACGCTCACCCCCTCAACGCGGCTGAGCGTGGCGGACGGCGCGTCGCTTGTGGTCGACCTGGAAAACGAGCCGTGCCGCTATCCCGCCGATGTGATCGAAGCCCGCTTCCCGGGCCACGGCCGGGGCTTCGTGAAGGCGGCGCGGCATCGACGCGGCGTGACCGCGTGGGTCGAACGCGAAGGACAACTGGCCGTGGGAAACTCTTTGATTGTGCATCTTCCACCTCAGCGACTTTACGGGCCGGCGGCGCAGTGATCGCCGCGTAGGCCTGACGGAACGTGACAGGGATCGCAGGCGGGTCGGTCTCTCTTCGTCACGGGGGATCGTGCGCGGGGGACGCACTGGAATGGAGAGGGAGGACCGACCCGCCGCCGCGCGGGGCCAATGGCCTGGCCCGCACGCCAACGCACGCACGCAACGGACTCAACAACGCAGCCACCGAAGAACGCCGGCACTGGGGAAACGCAGTAACTTGGGCAACACACGAACGGCGAACGCAATTACTGGAACGCCGACTTTTTGCTCATCCATCATGGATGAAAAACACAACGCCGAAACAATGACTTAGAGCAGCGACGCTGAACGCTGACGAACTTGAGCGGCTCCAAGCAACGCAACCAAACGCAACGCGACAGAAAACAACCAAACACGAGGAGGGGGCAGGCAACGCAAAACGATGGACTTAAGCGGGCGCGCGGAACGCATACGCAGACAGCGGCCGGCCAACAGCAACCAGGCTTGAGTGATCACGTGCCGGGCACCGGGAAAAACAAACCGAGGCTCAGTTCGACGTCGAAGTCGGCCTCAAAGCCTACGCTGTGATCGGCGCCGACCGGATCAAGCGCGCGCGCACAGGCTCGCAGCGATGTGGTCGATGGCATTGCCCCAGTGAACATGACCGTCGACCGCCGCACCAGCGAGGCGCAGAGCATCGGCTGGCTTACCGCCGGAGCGGAACACCTTGCCGCAAATGGCGCGCGCCATGTCTTGAGACTGGGACCACTGCGTTGAGGAAATGCCGTGCGTGAGCATGGGATCAGCTCCATTGTCGTTTGCTGCGCGCAGATCGTCGCTGCGCTGGCGGCAGACATGATTGGAGGAACGCGTCTCCTGCGACGCACGGCACTGGACTGCAGGAGAGATGTGAACACTCGCTCGACGTGTCATGTCTGCCATCTCGCATTTCCGGCCACATCGACCGGAGGGGTTCGTTCGCGGATCGGGCACACCCATCGGTCACCGTCACCACCCTGCATGCTGTGTGGAACCGTGAGGGCCGATCTTGGTTCCCGACCCTTCGCCTCCCGTCCGTCAGATGCAGATCCTGTTACGCAACTTCAACACTCACCCTGGGACTTTGCAAGAATTTTCATGAACTCAACTTGAATACGCTTGACACTTGCTTTCCAGACGCGGCGCTCGACAGATGCCGCACCACTGGGCCGCCGCATTGACACACCCCACTGAGCACGATGCGCGCCGCACAGAGACGCGCTGCGGCACTCCGGCCAACGAGGAGCAACTCCGCTCACCGCCGCCGTTAAGCATTTGGTAACTGTTGATTTGGGCAACAATGGGTTGGCGCAATCGTGATGACGCAGCGCAATCACTTGACAGCGGCTTTTGATCAACGGCCGGTGACCACCGTCGTACTTAAAACCGGAAGTGCAGCGGACCAGCGTCGCGGCAACGGTTCGCACGCCGGCGCCCACACGTGGTGAGCCGATGACCGTTGCGTTGCGCGCCTGAAGTGGACGCGGCAGGAATCGTTTAAGTTTGAAATGATGACCCGACGCCGTCGATCGGCTGAGGCAATCGCGTTAGTGGCGGCGCGCAGCACATGCCCGCATGGTCGCGAGCCCGGCCATGGCGGCCAACGCTAATGAGATCAGAACATTATAGCCGGCGAATGACAGCCCGAGGAAACGCCAGGACGGCTCATCGCACCGGATGACCGTATCCTGCTCGATGGCGGCCAGCAGCCCGCCAGCGCTCGTCGCCAACGGCTGAAGGTCGCCAGCGCACGTGGCTGGGCCTGCCCAGAACCCCCACTCCACACCCGCGTGGTAGGCGCCAAGGCCCGCGTTGTAGACGAACCCGAGCGTTGCCGCAGCCAGGAGCGCAGCAGCAAGCATCCGAAGTTTTGACGGCGAAGCGGCCAGCACCACCGCAGAGGCAATCGCAGCGATGATCCCGAAATAATAAGGCGTACGCTGCTCAAGGCAAAGCGGGCAGGGCGCATAGCCGCCGATATGCTCAAACCCCAAAGCAGCAAGGATGATGACGACGGCGCCGATAGCGACGCCAGCGGCAAGCTGCAGCGCCGTCAGATCGGCGATCGCGCTGTTCAACCTTGATGGCAAGGCCGCCCCGACATCCATGATCACCCCCTCCGAACGACGCGACGCTTCGCCATTTGGCCGGCGCCAAGCTCTTACAGTCGGGCACTGGCTCTCGCCGCAGATCCTACAGCACAAACTTGATTGCGACGAAGCCGCCGATCAGGAGCACCATGAAGATGGCGAACATCAGCCCCAGGCGCTTCTCGATAAAGGTGCGAATGGGCGGCCCGTAAAGGTACAACAACCCCGCGACGACGAAGAACCGCAGGCCGCGCGATAGCACGCTCGCCACGATGAAGACGCCGAGATCAAGCGCAGAGACGCCACTTGCGATCGTGATCACTTTATATGGGAACGGCGTGACGCCCGCCAGGAACACGATCCAGGCGCCATAGTCGTTGTACTGCCCGGCAAACGACTGAAACTTGTCGGCGTAGTTGTAGAGCTCAAGGATGGGCTGACCGACCGCCTCGTAGAGGAAGAAGCCGATGGCGTAGCCTGCAATCCCGCCCAGCACCGACGTGACGGTGCACAGTATGGCGAGCGACCTGGCTTTGGCCCGCTCTGCCAAAACCATCGGGATCAGCAGAACATCTGGCGGAATAGGAAACACCGAGCTTTCGGCGAAGGACACCGCTCCGAGCGCCCATCGGGCACGCGGATGTTCAGCAAGCGAGAGCGTGTAGTCGTAAAGCGCACGGATCATGGAGATGCCTTGCCAAGGTTCGCGCGGTCCGTCCACGCTGACATCTCGGATTGGTATCCGTGCTGGTCGATCGTGTGTCGCGATTGGGGCCTGCTGTGGTGCTACGGCCCCAACGCTTCGCCACCAAGCCCACCCAAAGCCGCTGTCGTGGGTGCGCCGCGCAGCGGACGCTGCGGATCAGCCGCGGGCGGGCGCGAGGCCAGCCGTCAACCCCTGAGCCCGCGGGCTCGCTGGGCGCTCCGGAACGCCCGCAGCGACGTCGCTCGCCAGTTCGGCGACGGCACCAACCATGGTTGCGTCACGCGTGCCCAAACGGCCGGCGCGAGCGACGTTGTGAAAATCGGCCAGAGTCATGGTTTCGAAACGGTATTGAATTTTGTTCGACACGTGAGGTCTCCTCATGCTCAAGCGCTCAGGAGCGCCGGCTGTTGGTTAGGAGATATTGCGCGCCGGAGTGTCTGACAAACGACGTTTTTGCTGGGTACGCATTAGGAATTCTAATGAACAAAAGTGCATGGCTGCCATGTCCTTACCGCCACTGAACGCTTTACGCGCCTTTGAGTCGGCCGCACGACACTTGAGCTTTGCTAAGGCAGCTCGCGAGCTCTCTGTCACCCCGGCCGCACTCAGCCATCAGGTGCGCGCCCTTGAGGAAATCTTGGGCGTCAAACTGTTTCACCGGCTCACGCGGGCTGTCGCGCTCACCGATGCGGGCGCAATTCTCTATCCTGGCCTCAACGCTGGCTTCACGCAGTTGCGCGAGGCCGTGGCGAGGCTTGAACGCGTGCAGGATGACCGGGTGCTGGTGGTCAGCGTCGGCCCCGCCTTCACGGCCAAATGGTTGCTGCCGCGCCTGCACCGCTTCATGGAGCGCCACCCCACCATTGATGCACGCATATCGGCCAATCTGGCGCGGTCGGATTTTCGAACGGATGGCGTTGACGCGGCGATCCGTTATGGGCGCATGGACCCGTCCGACCTCGTCACCTATCCGCTGCTCACGGATGCGGTGGCGCCTTTGTGCAGCCCGCGTTTTCGCGAGGAGCAGGGCCTGCGCTCGCCCGCAGACCTTGCCGGCCGCACGCTCATCCACGACGACAGCCTGGCCGCCATCCCGCAGTTCGCCAATGTGCTGCCGACATGGACGCAATGGCTGGCGGCCGCGGCCCAGACAGAAGAGGCGGCTGGACGAGGCGATGTGGCGGCCAGCCTGCGCGGGATCGACCCCACGCGGGGGCTGCGGTTCAATCTGGCAGACCATGCGATCAACGCGGCAAGTGAAGGTGCCGGCATCGTTCTGGCGCGCACGACGCTTGCGAACGGCGACGTGGCAGCCGGGCGGCTGGTTGCGCCGTTTGATCTGGTGCTGCCGGTGGAGGGGCTTATCTTTTATCTCGTCTACCCGAAGGAAAACGCGGAGCGTGCCAGCGTCCAGGCATTCCGGGATTGGATTCTGGAGGAGGCGGACGCCCCGCGCGTTGATGGGGATGCGATTTTGGCTGGCCCGAACGCATGAGTGCGGCTATAGAGCCGCCTCGCCTGGAACACGAGCCGCAGCAGACGGTTTGGGCTGTGGCGGCGGCGGAAATGCCCCTGTGGCGGAACTGGTAGACGCGACGGATTCAAAATCCGTTTCCTTCACCGGAGTGCCCGTTCGAGTCGGGCCAGGGGCACCACTCATCCCGCAGCTTGGGCCTGCGATAGCTAGGCGAAAATGCCAATCCGGTTCGCGATCTACGCAACGCCGAAGCAGCCATTTTGCGGGTTGAGGATGTGCCCAACGGCGCAAGCCGCACGTGGCGCTGGTCGGCAGCGATACGCTGAGACCACTGGACCGATGCCGCAACGCCAAACCGATGCGCCACGTAAGGCTGCCGGGC
>CAZGNQ010000041.1:0-18392 GCA_964527285.1 uncultured Hyphomicrobiales bacterium
TGGATGGTGGCCTGCGCATCGAAGAATGCGCACCGGGCATTTCAGAGGACGACATTCGCGAAGCAACGCAGGCCACCATCGTCAACTGAGTTTGCTGCCCGCATATGCTGGCACGAAACACAACGCAAAAGGCCGGCTGATCGCTCAGCCAGCCTTTTTTTGTACGAATTGTTTTTGCGCGGCAGCCCAAGGGACGGCGTCGCCCTTTGGATGCCAGCGTTGTTTATGCCGCCGGTTGTGCCGGCTTTGAGCCGTTCGGTGATCGGCGCCGGCGACTGCGCGGGCGATCGCCATTGTTCTGAGGCTTCGGCTTGCCGCCCCGGGCACGGCGTGTGGCCTCCTGCGGGCCACGCTCCCGGTCTGGGCCAACACCCGTGTCACCAGCCGCCTGAGGCTTACGGCTTCGCTGCGGTTTGTTCGCACTCTGGTGCGGTTCACGCGGCGGTCGTGGGGCGCGGGCGCCACGATGGCCCTCATCGCGGCGTGCTTCGGGCTCAGAGCCCGCGTTCACCTGCGCATCGTGCTCGGCGGTGCCCTCATCCTCCGACGGCGCCCAACGCTCCGTACGGATGGATTGCTTCGTGAGCATTTCAATCCGCTTGAGCAGTTTGCGCTCCGATCCATCGCACAATGTGATCGCCTCGCCAGACGACCCGGCCCGTGCGGTCCGCCCGATGCGATGGACGTAGGCCTCGGGCGTTTCCGGCAGGTCGTAATTCACCACATGGGAGACTTCGGGAATGTCGATCCCACGCGCTGCAATGTCGGTGGCGACCAACACTTGAATGCGCGACGCCCGCAGAGCGGTCAGAGCCCGTTCCCTCTGGGCCTGGCTCTTGTTGCCATGGATGGCTGCCGCATTCAGCCCGCCCTTTTCCAGCTTGCGCATCAGCGCATCGGCACCGTGCTTTGTGCGGGTGAAAACCAGGGTGCGGCTCATGCCCGGATCGGACAGCAGCCGAACCAAAAGATGCGCCTTGCGCGCCTTTTCAACATGGAAAACCCGCTGGTCGACACGTTCCGCCGTTGATGACACCGGCGTCACGCGCACACTCACAGGGTCATTGAGCAATTGTTGAGCCAGCGCCTCAATTTCCTTGGGCAGAGTGGCCGAAAAGAAAAGGCTTTGGCGGTCGGGTGCCGTTTTCGCCGCGATGGTCTGGATGGGTTTGAGGAAGCCCAGATCAAGCATCTGATCGGCTTCATCCAGCACCAGAATGCCGGTCCGTGACAGATCGCAGTGACCCGAACGCATGTGATCGAGCAGGCGGCCCGGCGTGGCGACAACGACATCGACACCGCGTGCGAGCGAGCGAATTTGCGGACCAGCATTCACGCCGCCGAAAATCGTCGCGATTTTCAGATCAGTTGAGCGACTATACGTGCGGAAGCTTTCGGCAATTTGCGATGCCAGTTCCCGGGTTGGCGAAAGCACAAGCGCGCGGCAGCCTTTGGCCATCGCGCGTTCTTTTTCCATCAAGAGGCGATTGATGATGGGCAAGGCAAATGCAGCGGTCTTGCCCGTTCCCGTCTGGGCGATGCCGAAGACATCGCGTCCGCTCAATGCATGGGGAATGGCCTGGGTCTGGATCGGGGTTGGCGTGACATGGTTGGCCGAGGCGAGCGCTTTAAGGATCGGTGTGCAAAGGCCGAATTGCGTAAAATCAGTTGTCAATTGTTGTTGTCTCATAGAAGTGCGAACGCCGCCGGCCACCACAGAAGTGGAGTGTCGGACGCGTGCCGCGGTCAGGGAATGCCAAAGGCCTGCGGTGGGGGGATACCGTTCTGCAGAGCGCGCGGCGGTGAAGTCGATCCTGCGTGCCAGTGTGACACTGCGAGTGGGCGATCAACTCTCCACGGCACGAAGCGCTGAGGTCTGCGAACTGACGCGAAGGTTGCCAAAATGGCATGCTGCAGCGCACAAGTCAAAGACTAAAGAGAAAGCGGGCGGCACTGCCGGGCCTCGCGCGGCGCGTCAGAGGTTGGCGGGCTTGCCCTCGGTGGGTCCTGAGCAATCATTCAAAGGGCGGCGACCGGTGTGCGCTCATCCAATGACAAGGTGTGGCCAAGGCTCTTGTGAGAGAGATAAATTGGGCCAGGGTGCCACTCACTTATCCTCCGCCAAGGTCAGCCTCGCTCAGAATGCGTTCAATGATTTCACGCAGACTTGTTGAACCATATTTGTCGATACCCTGAAGCACCGATGGATCATCGAGCGTGGCTTGAAGCGCTGTGAGGAACGGTGCGCCGCTTTGCGCGCATCGCAGCGCGACCTCCTTGACGTGCGCCTGGGCCCTTGCCCGCCCCATTTGCGGGGTGAGCGCGAACGCTGCAGCCTCGGCAAAAACCAACCCGCCCGAGCTTTGGAGATTGGCCGCCATCCGTTGCTTATCCGGCTGGAGGTTGGCGAGCGTCTCGGTCAGCAGCCAACAGGCACCACCTGCATGCGACGCAACCGCGGACAGGCTGATCCATTCCGACGTCCACGCCGCGCCATCACGTTCGTGCGCATGGAGCCCCGCCATCTGCATGGTCGTCAGGTGCGGCAGCGCGGCGCGCGCGAGCGCAACCATCGCTTCGGGGCCCACCGGGTTCTGCTTTTGCGGCATGGTCGATGAGGCGCCAGTTGAGCCGAGGCGTATCTCAGCAATCTCCGTTTGTGTGAGCAGGATCAGATCCTGGCCGATTGTGCCGCACTGCCGGACGACGGCGCCGAGCCATTCCGCAATTTCGATCATGCGATCGCGCTGTGCATGCCAAGGAAGCGCGCGCATCAGGCCCAGTTCATCGGCGAGAATTTCACCGACCTCGATCCCCTTCGACCCGAGGGCTGCGAGATCACCCGCGGCACCGCCGAATTGGACGGCAAAAGTGTCCTGCTCAAGTGTGGCGATGCGCCGCCGCAACCGTGTCAGGGGTGCGAGCCAGTTGGCGGCGCGCAGGCCAAAGGTGATCGGCGTGGCGTGTTGGAAACGCGTCCGGCCAACCATGGGCGTGTCTGTGTGCGCGCGCGCCAGTTCGCCGAGGTGGCGCGACGCCTTTAAAAGCGCCTCATCGATGCGCCGGCAGATCTCTCGAAGCCGCAGGATCGCGGCCGTGTCGACCACGTCCTGCGATGTGGCGCCATGATGGAGATGATCCGCAATCTCCTCCGGCAGTCGTGTCCTGAGCGTGGCCACAAGCGTTGGCACGGCCACACCTGCCGCTGCGGCGCCTGAATAAATCTCCTCGGGTGTGATGGTTGCGGCGTCGATTTCCCGTGAGAGACGTTCGCCGACCCCCGGGGGCAGGACGCCCGCCCGTTCCTCAGCACGGGCGAGCGCGGCTTCCACATCCAACATGGCGCGGATCTCGGCCTCGGGTGTCAGCAGCGCTTCGACACCAGGGTCCGTGACAAGCTCGCGCATCAGTCGGAAATTCATCCCGCGCCTCTCAGGCCAAGGATCTGGCGTGCTTCTTCAGGGGTTGCTGGCCGCCGAGCGTACTTCGGACACAGCTCCACCACCCGGGCCACCAGCGCCGCATTGGACGGCGCCAAGGTTTCGCGATCCAGGCGGATGTTGTCCTCCAGGCCGGTTCGGCAGTGGCCGCCGGTCTCCAGTGTCCATTCGTTGACCGTCAACTGCCCGGCTCCAATGCCGGCGGCCGCCCAAGTCGCATCCGGTGCGAGGCGTGCGAGCGTGGTGCGATAGAAATCGAACACGTCCCGATCCACGGGCATCGCGTTTTTGACGCCCATCACGAACTGGACATGGAGCGGGCCCTTGAGGCGACCGTCGCGCTGCATCTTCACGGCCTGAAAGATGTGGCTGAGATCGAACGCTTCGATTTCTGGCTTCACGTCATGTGCCAGCATTTCAGCGGCCAGCCAATCGACGAGATCCGGTGGGTTTTCATAGACCCGGGTCGGAAAATTATTCGAGCCGACCGCAAGCGAGCACATGTCCGGGCTAAGCGGGATCATGCCGCCGCGTGCCTTGCCGGTGCCGGAGCGGCCCCCTGTGGAAAGTTGTACGATGATGCCGGGGCAGTGCGTCTCGACACCCTCTTTCAGAGCCGCGTATCGGTCCGGATCGAGCGTCGGGCTTTCGTCGTCATTGCGGACGTGCGCATGAACGAGGCTCGCACCAGCTTCGAAAGCCGCATGGGTCGATTCGATCTGCTCGGAGAGGCTGATCGGGACGGCAGGGTTGTCGGCCTTGCGCGGCACGCTGCCCGTGATGGCGACCGTGATGATGCAGGGCGTGGGGTCGGACATCTGGACTGACATGGGACCTGGCGTGGTTGCGGATGTGGGTGTGGATATGGGGCGGCCGTGACGAACGCCGGCGGCTTCACATATCAAAGAAAACGGTTTCGTCGGCACCCTGTAGTCGGATGTCGAAAACGTAGGAGCCGTGGGCCGTCGCCTCGGCGAGAAGGCAGTGCCGACGGTGCGGCGGGACGGCACGCCCGAACACGGGGTCGGCCGCATTCGCTTGCCCGTTCTCAGGAAAATAAATGCGCGTGTGCAGGTGGAGGTTTATACCCCTGGCGAACACGAGCAACGAAAGGTGAGGTGCCTGCAACTGGCCGGAGTGACCGGGCAGGCTTGCCGGTCTGACGGTGTCGAATTGAAAGGTGCCTGATTTCAGGTCCGTCGCCGTGCGCCCCCAGAGCGCCTTGCCCTTCGCGTCGACCTGATAAAGCTCGATCATCGCATCGCAGACAGGTGCATCATCGCCATCAAGCACGCGTCCCGACACGGTGATCCGATCGCCGTCTTCGTCCGGTGCCAGACGGTTGCGTGGCGCGCCGACGGTGAAATCTGGCAGCCCGGCCACCGTGGGCGCGGTGCCGATATGAACATAGGGGCCAGCCGTCTGGCTGGGTGTTTCAGGCAGGTGCGGTTGTCGGGTCATAGGCCCTCGCTCCTGTTCTCAAAGAAACTTTGCCGTTGCCCGCGCAGCACGATGTCGAAGCGGTAGACGAGAGCATCGAACGGTCTTTGGTTCACCATGTCCAGGTGCGCCACCATGCGTTCGACAACCGAAGGCCCCGCCACGGCGTTGACGATGGGGCAGAGCGGGATGAGTGGATCGCCTTCAAAATAGAGCTGCGTGATCAGCCTTTGCGCCAGCCCGGAGCCGAACAGCGACAGATGGATATGCGCCGGTCGCCATTCGCTGCCGCGGTTTGGCCAGGGATAAGGACCCGGGCGGATCGTGCGGAAGAAATATGCGCCCGTCTCGTCGGTCAGACAGCGCCCACCACCGCCGAACGCAGGATCAAGCGGGGCGAGGTAGCCGTCGTTGACGTGGCGATAACGTCCGCCGGCATTGGCCTGCCAGATCTCAATCAGGCAGTTCGGTATGGGGCGTCCGCCTTGATCGATCACCTGACCGTGGACAATAATCCGCTCGCCAATGGGTTCTCCGTCGTGGCCCATGGCTTTGGCATAGTTTGCGATCAGATCGTTGTCCCAGGGGCCAAGGTCCGCCGGGCCGAATGTGGGGCCCATGGCCTCGCCCGCGCCGCCCTCCACGGCGACGAGCGGAGATTGAGGCGCACGCTTCACCGTCGATTTGTAGTCGGGTGCGAGAGAGGCAGGGTGGTCGCCCAGGTTCCGGCGCATAAAACGGGGCAAGTCATCCGTCACGCGTTATCCTCCCCGACGCCAGCACCTTCGTTCATCACCTGCTTGACGATGCGGAACGCCTGATTGGCCGCCGGCACGCCGGCGTACACCGCAACATGAAGGAGCGCCTCTTTGATATCGTCGGGCGTCGCCCCGGTGTTGCGGGCGGCACGGGCGTGCATCGCGACTTCCTCCCAGTGCCCGAGGGCCGACAGGAGAGAAATGGTGAGCAGCGAGCGCTCGCGACGGGACAACCCAGGCCGTGCCCAAACGGAACCCCACGCGCCCTCCGTGATGAACTGCTGGAAGTCTTGATCGAACGCGGTCTTCGCCGCCTCGGCGCGGTCGACATGCGCGTCGCCCAGCACGGCACGGCGCACGCCCATCCCCTGCGCTTGGCGATCACTCGTCGATCGGCGGGTGAGAAAGGTGCCAATATGTTGAGCAACCAGCTCTGGCGCATCAGCGCAAGGCAAGTGACCGGAACCTTCAATCTCCACGTACGTCGCGTCAGGTAGCATCTGAGCGAGCGACTGCACCAGTTCTGGCGGTGTCGACTTGTCTTCACTGCCGGCCACGCAGAGCGCCGATACGGACACCGAACGCGCAGCATCCGTGAGATCGGCGTCACGAATGGCCGCGCAACATCCGGCATACCCTTCGCTCGATGTGCGCAGAAGCATGGTTCGCCAGAGCGGAAAGCTCGGATTTTGCTCCCTGAAGGACGGGGCGAACCAACGCTCCAGAATGCCGTCCGCCATGGCACTAAGCCCGTCACGCCCCACGGTTTCGATACGCCCGTTCCAAAGGTCCGCATCACCGATGACGGGGCCAGTGTCGAGCAGCACAAGCGCCTCGACACGCTCCGGCGCGGCGGCTGTCATGCCCAAGGCAATCATGCCACCGATCGAAACGCCGACCACCGGTGCGCTGCGGACGCCCGCTGCATCAAGCACCGCCAGCGCGTCGTCGACTAGACTGTCCATCCTGTAGGGTGCAGGGCGCGGCTCGGAAAGGCCATGCCCCGGCTTGTCGAAACGGATCGCGCGGACGTTCCGCGGCAGCAACTGGAGGAGCGGATCCCACAATCGAAGATCCGAGCCCAGCGAGTTGATGAAGAGGATGGGATCTCCATCCTCCGGACCATCGCTGCGCCAGTGCAGCACGCGTCCGTCCCTTTCAATTAAGCGCATATCGACGCCTCGCTTCGGCAGCCTGCGGTGCTTGTGTCGCCGGCCTCGCTCATTCGGCCGGCACCTTTTCGGTTTCGCCCGTTCGCCAAGACAGCGCGTATACGATTGTCAGGATCGCAGCCGTCGCCCCAATACCGGCCAGTGCCGTCTCGATCTCCGGGGCAACCGCTGCCACCGCAGCAGCAATCAGCGAGAGCCGCATCACGAGACCGACCGCACCGTTGATCGGGAGTTTGACCCATTCGAACGCGACGGCAATGGCGCTTGCCCCAAGGACGCCGCCAACAATAGCCAGTGCCACAGAGAGTGCGTCGGCCTGACCGAGCAATGCCGGGTTCCAGAGGAAGACAAATGGCATCACAAAGCCAACGACGGCCAAGCGCACCGCATCGAATGCAATCACGAATGGGTCTTCCTCGGCAATCGCGGCAGCGGCCAGTGCCGCCACGGCAATGGGCGGGGTCAAGGCAGAAAGGATGGCATAGTACAGCAGGAACATGTGGCTCTCGAGGAGCGGAAACCCGATCTTCGTGAGCGCCGGCCCGACCAATACTGCCGCGAGAATATAGGCCGATGGGGTTGGCATCCCAAGCCCAAGGATGATCGTCACGATCGCTGCAATCACGAGCGTGAGGATTGCCTCCCCAGCAGAGACATCGATGATCACGTTCGCGGCCTTCATGCCGAGGCCGGTCATGGACAAGCCGCCGATCACCAGCCCCGCAGCAGCGCACGCTCCTGCAACAGGCAGAATGCGCAACGTGGTTTCTGCCAGCCCCTCCATGATCTGCCAGAGCGTCATACGCGTGCGCTCAGTGAAGAGGCTCGCGACCACAACCGCGAGTGTGCCGGCTCCGGCAGTGAATGTGGGCGAATAGCCGGCGATCAACACCGCGATGATCATCACGATCGGGATCAGATAGGGCCAACCACGGATCAGCGTATCGGCAAGGCGCGGCACCCCGTCGGTGAAGGGCCGCAGATCATGCCGGACAGCGCGCAGGTGCACCTGAAGAAAGACACCGACATAATACAATAGCGCCGGGATGATGGCGGCATAAACGATCTCGCGATACGGCGTCGCCGTGTATTCCGCGAGAATGAAGGCCGCTGACCCCATGATCGGAGGCATCGCGCTTCCGCCCGTCGAAGCGGCGACTTCGACCGCGCCGGCAAAGCGCTTTGAATAGCCGAGGCGGCGCATGATCGGGATCGTGATCGATCCCGTGGCCACGACGTCGGATGTCGGGCTCCCGGACATCGTACCGTACAGACCCGAGGACACGATGGCGATTTTGGCCGGTCCACCACGGCTGTTGCCGGTCAGCGAAGCCGCCAGATTGAAAAAGAACTCCCCTCCACCGGCCTTGGCGAGCAGTGTGCCGAACATGACGAAAAGGAAGACATAGCTCGCGACCACTTGGATCGGTACGCCGAACACGCCGTCTGTGGTGAAGACCAGAATGTCCAACAGGTAGGAGAAATCAGAAATGCCGTGCCCCCACGGCGGCGGAAGCAGATAGCCAAACTGGTTATACAACAGGAACGCCGTCACGATAATCGTGAGGCCAAGACCTGTCGTGCGGCGCGTCGCTTCCAGGGTCAGCGCCAGCAATGCCGTGCCGAAGAAAAACTGCGCCGGGGTGAAGGGATCGAGCAGGGTGATCCGGTCGGCGATTTCCTTTGCATTAACAAAGAAGAACACGCCGGCCGCGAGACTCAATACTGACAGCAGCCAATCGACAACCGTCGGCGTGTCCGATGCCTTGGCCGAGTGCCCAATGACGATGAAGAGAAGCGAGAGAATGCCAGAGACGAACAGGATCCCCAGGACCAACGGGTCCGAAATGACAAACAGGTTCGCGTAGATCACCCAGCCGGCGAACGCAGCGGCCAGTACGACCAGCACCTTCTGCGACGCGCCTGTGAAGACGCGCCGCCGACCGGTTGCGACAAGTGACAAACTCACTTGAGCAGTCCTGCCTCTTTGTAGGCCCGCTCAGCCCCAGGGTGGAACGGCAGGACTGTCTGGCTGACCATAAGCTCCGCATTGAGCTGTTTCATAGCGCCGTGCACATTGCGGATCTCATCGACGTGTTCAACAAACGCTTTACCGAGAGCGTAGGCTTTATCGTCAGCCATTGCTTCGGTTGACACGACCATGGCCCCAAGCGCCATCGTTTGAATGTCGGCGTCCTGCTTGGAGTAGCTTTTTGCTGGGATCGTGTAGTTCGACGTGCCGAATTCCGCATTGGTTGCGGCGATGATTTTTTCCGGGATTTGAAGCAGGATCACATCCACGTTTTCGTCGATGGCGCGGAACGAGGAATGGCGGATGAAGATACCGTTGGTGGCCATGTCAATCCGGCCGTCCTTCATCAGGTCGCCCTGCTCGTTGGCCCCGGCGCGCACGAAGTTGCCTCCGTTGGCTGTCAGCGTCGCTTCATCAAGCCCAGCTTCTTTGAGCATGAAAAGCGCGACGTTGCCGGTGATGTTGCCAGACCGGTTGATCCCGATGGATATCGGTGCGCCCGACGATGCGATGTCATCGATGCTGTCGATGTTGTGCTTCTCGGCGATCGCCTTGTTGAGGAAGAAATGCATCGGCGCCCAATTGTACATGTAGCCGATGGCTCGCATGTTGGTGATCGGAGCGCGGAAAGGCTTCTGGCCGGTGAGCGCCAGCTTCACTTCAGCGTCGTGCACCATACCCAGATCGGTGCGGTTGGCACCAAGCAGGCCGATGTTGGCGAACCCGCCGCCGGTCGCCTGGTAGGTGATGACTGCGTTCGGATCAGCAGCCTTTGCAGCGCGGTCCATGCCCGCCCCAAGCAGGGACCAGAGGCCGCCCGGATTGCCGCCTGACAGCGTCAGGTTGAGGCTCTCGGCCTGGGCTGTCGTTGCGCCGAGACCGAGGCATACGGCGAGTGCGAGGGACTTCAATCTCATGGTTTTCCTCCCTTTTGAGATTATTGAGATCATTGCGAGCCGGAAACGATGGTGACGGTCTTCGGCTCGGTATAGGCGAGAAGCTCTTCAAGGCATTCTTCGCGCCCGAGGCCGGACTGCTTCACGCCACCGAACGGCACGCCCAGGTAGTGGTCGCTGCAGTCGTTCACCCACAGGTAGCCGGCCTCGATCCGGTCGGTCATGCGCATGGCGGTGCGCAGGTCCTCGGTCCAGACGGAGCACGTGAGGCCAACGTCGAGGCCGTTGACGATGGCCAGCATCTCGTCCTCATCGCGCCAGGACAGAACCGTGAGGACCGGACCGAAAATCTCCTCGCGCGCGATCTCCGCATCGGGTGTCACACCGGCAAAGAGCGTCGGGCGCACGAAGAGGCCACTTTCCGGCACGCCCGTTGGAGGGCCGCCAGCGGCCATGTGCGCGCCGTTCTGGCGTGCCCTGGAGATAAAGCCGTTGACCTTGTCGAACTGAGCGCGGGTCGAGAGGCAACCCATCTCGGTGGCATCCTGCGTTGGGTCACCAAGGCGGATCGCGTCAAACCGTGCGGCGATGCCTTCGACGACCCGCTCATGCAGGCTCTCGTGCACCAACACGCGACTGGTCGAGCCGCACGACTGCCCGGCCGTCCAGCCGAGGTTCATGCCTTTGACGGCGCCTGCGATGGCGGCGTCGACGTCTGCGTCCGGAAAGATCACCAGCGCGTTCTTGCCGCCAAGCTCCAGTTGGGTGCGCTTGAGTGTGTCGGCGCCGCCCTTGAGCACAGCCTTGCCGGTTGCCACACTGCCAATGAGCCCCACAGCCCGGATGTCAGGTTGTGCGCAGATCGCCGCGCCCAAGTCGGCACCGCCGGTCAAAACGGAAAGAATGCCGGGAGGGAAAATGTCCCCAATGATCTCGGCAAGGCGCAGCGCCGACAGCGGTGTTTCTTCGGACGGCTTTATGATGACCGCGTTGCCGGTAGCGATCGGCGCGGCGAGCTTGGCGGCCGCAAACAGCAGGGGATGGTTGAACGGCACGAGCCGCGCCACCACGCCAAGCGGCTCGCGGGTGACGTACGTCAGCCGACCGCCGGATTGGGGTATTGTCTCGCCCTTCGCCTCCGTCGCGATGCCGGCGAAAAAATCGATCAGCGCGGCGCCGAGCTTGGCGTCGAAGCGCATTCCCTGGATCGGGTTTCCGCAGTCGATGGCGTCAATGCGGGCGAGTTCTTCAGTGTTTTCGCGCAAGCGCGCCGCTGCCTCGCGCAGCGCTCCCGCACGTGCTCCGGGCCCGGCGCGCTTCCACTCGGGCTGAGCGGCAACGGCAGCAGCCACCGCATCGTCAAGGTCGTCTCGGCTCGCATCCGGGATATCCGCGACGTGGCCGCCATCGATCGGCGACGTCACGGTGCGAGCGTCGCCGCGACCGGCGCGCCATCGACCGGCGACGAACTGCTCCGGGCGCACCTGCGGACACGATACCGCAAATCGCCCGCCCGTCTGGTGGGTGAACACCTTGACCTTCCTCCCGGAGAATTCGCTTCACCGCGTCCCTTTGCGGGATCTGTCGGCCTGACGAAGCGTATTCTTAGTCATCTAAGATTGAGCGTTGCCCCCTGAGGGTCAAGTTGAATCTGAAGGGCGCCCGGCTATTCGGCAGCGACGGATGTCGCCGGTTCGTTCTTGCCGATCTCACGCCAGTCCAACTCCTTGGGAAAGACCCCCTCCTTGGAGGAAATATCGACGTGCGGCACGCGCGGCTCTTGCGTCCCGATGGCCGGCCCGCCTTCTGCGACGCGCCGTGCAGCATCACTCATCAGGCGGCGGAACTCCACAATCGCCAGATCGGACGCGCCCAGCAGATCGCTCGAACGGTCGACGCGGGCGCCCATCGAGACCCACATCACCAGATCCTGGTTCGGGATGCCTGGAACCCCGGTAAAGTTACCGAGTTTCATGGCCTTGCGATCCTGGAGGAAATTATTCTCCAAAGTCCGCTTCGGCACCCAGCGATCATCCACATCGATGCCTTTTTGGGTGTGGGTGAACTTGCGCCACTCTTCCGTTGAAGGGCAGTCCTGCCCGCCCCACGCGATGAAGTGAAAGTGGCTCGTTTCATCGTCGATCGGCACAATGACCGTCGCGACGTTGTAGAGATTGTTCGGTGGGATCAGCGACGTGTAGGGCGCGATGTATTCCGTTATCCGGAGGTAGTTGTGCGTCCCCGCATTGCGGATCGGCTTACGGATCGCGGCGTAGTGGAAGCCATACGGGGTTGTCTGCGTCTGCATGCGCGGCGACTTGTCGGTCGACGGGCGATACCAGGACTGGCTGTCTGCTCCAGCGCTGGCCACGCGCTTTGGCACCATGTCGGATGAATGCAGCGACGAAGAATGGGCGCTGTCGATCTGGCCTTCGGTGATCTGCGCCCAGTTCGCCGGGATGCGCATCTTCAGGATGGAGACCGGCGTGTCGTCGGTTGGCGCGAAGGCCGGTCGTTGGAACGCGGGCGCCTCAGTCTCCGTGTCAAGCCACGCCCATACGAAACCACCGCACTCGTGAACCGCGTAGGACTGGTGTTTCACCTTGCCGTGGAGCGGCGAGCCCTCGGGCTCAGACGACATGGCCACGCAGTTACCGTCCACGTCGAACTTCCATCCATGGTAGAGGCAGCGCAGGCCACAGTCCTCATTGCGACCGAAGACGAGCGACGCTTTGCGATGCGGACAAAGTTCATTCAGCAGACCGAGCCGGCCGTCAGTGTCACGGAAGCAGACGTAGCGCCGGCCGATGGCCTCAACGAGGATCGGCGTGCCATCGGGCTCGTCCACCTCCTCCACAAGGCAAACCGGTGTCCAATGCTGGCGCATAAGTCGCCCCATGGGCGCATCATCCGCAACCTGGGTGAGAAGATCGTTTTCTTCCCTGCTGAGCATTGTGAAGCCTCTTCGATGCCTGCGTGCCGATTGGCCGGACACCGCGACCGTGGATCGCACGTCCACACGTCGCTTGACCAACGTCTTAGAGATCTAATATCAACGAAACGCAAGTTCTGTCAAAAGGGGGGTTAATGTCAACCGCTTCGGAACCCATCGAAATGGAGGTCGTGTCGCGGCGTGAGCTTACGGCGGACATCGCTGAGTTCACCCTGGCGCCGGTGAACGGCACCGAGCTGCCGGCCTTCACACCGGGGGCGCACGTCACTGTGGAAACACCCGGCGGAGCGATGCGGCGCTACTCGCTTGTCAATGACGGCGAGGCGCCCGAGGCTTACGTGATTGCCATCAAGCGCGAGCCGAACTCGCGCGGGGGCTCCATGGCGATGCATGACAAGGCAACCCAAGGCGTTCGGCTGGCGGTGTCACCGCCGGAAAACGACTTCGAACTGGTCCTGGCGTCGAAGTATCTGCTCATCGCTGGCGGTATCGGGATCACGCCGATCCTGGCCATGGCGCGCAAGCTGGTGAACGACGGCAAGGCGTTCTCGCTCATCTATTGCACGCGGTCAGCGCAAGAGACGGCCTACCGGGAGGACGTGGCCGGGTTGCCCCGGGCGACGATCCACCACGACGGTGGCGATCCGGACGGATTTTACGACTTCTGGGATCACTTCGAAGCGCCGGGCAGCGAGCATGTCTATTGTTGTGGGCCCGCGCCATTGATGGAGGAGATCAAGGCCATCTCCGGTCATTGGCCGGAGGGGCGGATCCATTTTGAAGACTTCAATGCGGTCGAAGTCGTGCGTGAGGACGACCAACCGTTCTCCGTCACCTTGGCCAAGTCCGGACGCACCATCGAGGTGCCGGCTGACCGTTCGATCCTTGAGGCGCTGCGCGAGGCAGGGGTTGAAACAGTCAGTTCGTGCGAAAGCGGAACGTGCGGCACCTGCAAGTGTGGACTGGTGGAAGGAGACGTTGACCACCGCGAGATGGTTCTGACGGAAGAGGAAATACCGGATCACATCATGATCTGTGTCTCACGGGAGACAAACGGGAACCTTGTTGTTGATCTCTGAGCCCATCCGCCTGGGTGCCGTCGGGCTCGGTCGTGGCTTCATGCTAACGCTCCCGAGCCTGCGCATCGACCCGCACGTGGATCTTATGGCCTGTGCTGAACCACGCGCCGAGGCCCGCAAGGCGTTCGAAACAGAGTTTGGCGGCACGGCCTACGACAGCGTCGAGGCCCTGGCCGAAGACAGCGACGTCGAGGCCGTCTACATTGCGAGCCCGCATCAGATGCATCGCGCTCACGCCGAAGTTCTGGCTGGCGCGGGAAAGCATTTGCTTGTTGAAAAGCCGCTTGCGGTGTCGCTCACCGACGCCGATGCGATCGTTGCGGCCGCCGGCCGTGCGGGTGTGCATCTCATCACGGGCCCGAGCCACAGTTTCGACCACTCGGTTGTGGCAGCGCGTGAACTCATCGACAGCGACCGCTACGGCGCGGTCCGTATGGTCCACACATTCAACTACACCGACTTCCTCTATCGCCCACGCCGGCCTGAGGAGTTGGCGACGGACCAGGGCGGCGGGGTCGTTTTCAGCCAGGCGGTCCATCAGATCGATCTCGTCCGGCTGCTCGTGGCGCGCCCCGCCCTGACCGTGAGCGCGATGACCGGTGCCTGGGATGCAGGCCGCCCGACGGAAGGCGCCTACGCGGCGCTTGTCGGGTTTGAGGGCGGATGTTTCGCAACGCTCGTTTACTCGGGGTATGCGCACTACGACAGCGACATCCTCCAGGGCGAGATCGGCGAGTTGGGCGCGCCCAAGGACATGGCGCGCTATGGGGCTGCCCGCCGGGCGCTCGCCAGCGTGGCATCTGCGGCAGAAGAAGCGGACCTGAAGGCCGCACGGTCCTACGGCATGGTCGAGGCGGCCGCGCCGGCCCCGCACGGTGAGCATTTCGGCCCGGTGATCGTATCGTGCGATCGTGCAGATTTGCGGCTGTTTGCGACCGGCATCGAAGTTTGGGGTGATGGGAAGCGGGATTTCATTGCGACCCCGGCGAGACCGGCACCGCGGTCCCCCGTCTTCCACGCACTCTATGCCGCCGTCCGGCAGGGGCGACCACCACCGCAGTCTGGAGGCTGGGGCCGCAACAGCCTCGAAATCTGCCACGCGATCCTTGAAAGCGCACGCACCGGACGATCCATTGACCTCGATCGCGCGCAGTCGGTTTGATTTTTTCCTCAAGGGGGAGTGCAGAACGTGTCGCAGCTCACACTATCCATCGCCATGGGCGACTACGACCGCACGCGACCGATCCACGACGGCCGGGTGAAGATTGACGGCGTCGAGCCGACGACGCTGCTGCTGTCGCCGGAAGAGATGTTCTTCCGTGCCTTCCGCCACGAATCTTTTGACGTCAGCGAACTCTCATTTTCCTCCTACTGCGTGAAGCTGGCGCGTGACGAGCAGCCCTATGTGGCCATTCCCGTCTTCCTGTCGCGCGCCTTCCGGCATTCCTCGATCTACATCCGCACCGATCGCGGCATCGAGACCCCGGCAGACATGAAGGGGCGGCGCGTCGGGATTGCTGAATGGCAGCTGACGGCCAACGTCTGGGTGCGCGGTATTCTTGAGGACCACGGCGTCGCCGCCTCGGACATCAAATGGGTGCGCGGTGGGATGCACACGCCAGGGCGGCCGGAAAAAATCCCTGTCGCGCTGCCGTCCGGCATTGAGATGTCGCCCGCTCGCGATGGGGCGACCCTCGACGGTCTTTTGCGGGCGGGCGAGATTGACGGCTTCATCGGCCCGCGGTCGCTGCGCTGCTTCGACGAAGGACATCCCCACATCGGGCGGCTCTTTGCTGACGGGATAGCCGCGGCCTGCGCGCACTATGACCGCACCAAAGTGTTTCCGATCATGCACGTGCTTGGGGTGCGAAAGTCACTCGCAGACGCTCACCCCTGGCTTCCGGGCGCGCTTGCCAAAGCGTTCAACCAGGCCAAGACCATGGCGCAAACAGCGCTTCAGGACACCTCAGCAACGAAAGTGACGATGCCGTTCGTGGAAGATTCTCTCACGGTCGCGCGGCGCCTGATGGGCCCCGAGATCTGGACCTACGGTGTGCCCGGCAACGAGCACGTGCTCGATACGTTCCTTGATCTCCACCACCGCCAGGGTCTTTCAAGCCGCCGGCTTTCGGTTGACGACCTTTTTCATCCCTCGACCTATGAAGCCTTCAGCTTGTGAGGCGACCATGACCCTGTCGCAGATCGACGGCCCATCGAGCGCCCAAGGGCCCTGTGGTTACTTCCCTGGGGACATTCTGGCGCTGACGACACCGGCTGGACCTCGCTACATCCAGGTGACGCACGAGCGCGCACCCTATCCCGACGTGATCCGGGCGATCCGGACGGATGGCGCGGATGCCAATGCGGAAATCGTTGCGAAGGCGCCGACTGCGTTTGTCGCGATGGTTGAACTGGGCGGCCTTGGTGGTCCCGACAGTCGGGGCGGCATGGCCGGTCCGAGTGGTCCGAGTGGTCTGGGCGGTTCGGGCAGCGCACAGTTGCCCACGGTGCGGCGTGTCGGGCATGCCACCATACCGGCATCCTGTCAGCGGTATCCCACCTTCCGCATGCCAATCCGTGATCGGGAGGGGACCATCGTCTACTGGTGGACCTGGGACGGGGAAGGCCTCGCGGTTGCGCCAGAGGCCGGAGACACTGATCTCCCGCTTCGCGAGGTCCTTTCGGTCGACCGACTGATCCGCCGGCTCCAGGAGCTTTGATCGCCGCCCCTCAGTCCCCGAAAGCTGAACGTGTCGGCGGAACCTTCAGCCCGCGCGCCTCAGCTTCCGCCTCGTCGCGCTCGAGGTTTTCAAGGACCTGGATCAGATCCTGGCGCAATGCCTCGCGACGCGCCTCGCTTAAACCATCCAGCGCGACGTTGTTCACTTGGACTGCGAGCGGCTCAAGCTGCTCTTGAAGGTCGCGGCCCTCCTCGGTCAGGAAAGTGTGCTGCTTACGCCTGTTGCCCGGCTGGGCGCGTCGGACAACGAGCCCCTGTTTTTCCATCCTCGAAAGCGCGGCGTGCACCGTCGGCTCCGTCAGGTTCGCGCGCTCGCTCAACTGGCGTTGTGACAGGCCTTCTTCCTTCCACAGGATGCGCAGGAAGATCCATTGCCCAAAGCTGACGCTATGCTCGGCGAGCCGCCGCGACAGGGCACGATTAAAGCCGCGGGCACAAAGCCGCGTGATATGTGCGACGCGTTCTTGCGAATAGGCTGGCCGCTTCGGATCTGCTTTGTTCTGCACCGGGTCCAAGGCCTCATGAGTGGAAGTGCACCGGAATTGGGACCGGTTCAGAACGGCACGGATGAAGGCAATAGCCGTGGGCGGACACTATCGGGACGCCCTGTCTCGCGCCAGTCCACGCAGGGTTCAAGAGCCTAAAGCTGTTCGATGGGCGGCGGCGGCGGCGAGGTCCTCATGCGCGTGCGAGGACGATTGCCAGGGCACGGGGACCAACGCTAAAAAAGCTCCCGACTTAGCTATCGAAGTTCCTGCCGATCGTGCGTCCGCGCGCTGGAGATCTTCCCATGTCTGATCCGAATTCATCCCGGGCCGTCGAATTGCCGAAGCCCAATCCGCAGAGCAAGCCTGAAAGCGGTGCGTGGGGCAGTGACGCGATTGCCGAGATGCTGCGGGATATCGGCTATCCCTATGTGGCCCTCAACCCGGGCTCCAGCTTCCGAGGGCTGCACGACAGCCTCGTCAACCATCTGGGCAACAGCGAACCGCAGATGTTGCTCTGTCTCCACGAAGAGCATGCGGTGGCGCTGGCGCACGGCTGGGCGAAGGTCACCGGAACACCGATGGCTGTTATTCTCCACGCCAACGTCGGCCTGATGCACGGCTCAATGGCGATCTACAATGCCTGGTGCGACCGGGTGCCCGTTGTCATTTTCGGCGCAACCGGGCCGGTTGATGCGGCGCAGCGCCGACCCTGGATCGATTGGATCCACACCTCCCGTGATCAGGCATCTATTATTCGTCCCTATGTGAAATGGGACGACCAGCCGGCAAGCATCGCAGCGGCGCTGGACGCCATGGTGCGGGCGGACATCGTCGCGCGTACGGCTCCCAGCGGTCCCACGTACGTCTGCCTCGATGTGTCCCTCCAGGAGGCTGCCATCGATGGGCGACCCGATCGGCCGGACCCATCAGCCTTTGCGCGACCCGCTGCACCGGGCATGACGCCGGCTCAGGTCGCGGAGGCGCGGGCGCTGCTCGATGGCGCGCGTGCACCCGTCATCATGATGGGTCGAATGTCGCGCGCGCCGCTTGAATGGGGAGAACGGGTTGCGCTGGCTGAGCACTACGGCGCCCATGTTCTGACGGACATCAAAACGGGGGCCGTCTTCCCGACAGACCACGACCTGCATGTGGGCCCGCCTTCATTTTTCCTCTCCCCGCCGCAGGCGAAGCGATTGCGATCTGCCGACTTGATCCTCGCACTCGACTGGGTGGACGCCGCGGGCGCCCTCGCACAGGCAGGAGCCGATGCGCCAGTGATCAACGTCAGCATGGACCACCGCCATGCCAACGGCTGGTCGTTGGATCATGGCGCTCAGGTCCAGGCGGCCCTGCATTTCGACATGGCGCCGGATGGTTTTGTCTCCGCGATGGTG
>CAZGNQ010000042.1:0-18120 GCA_964527285.1 uncultured Hyphomicrobiales bacterium
AGGGTGAGGCCGAGAGTTCAATTCTCTCCTGCGGCACCATTCATGCAATTCGACATACTGGATAAAAACGCTCAGTCGTCGCCTTCAATGCGGTGTCGGCGCCAATGCGCTGCCGCACCAGTAATTGCGAGGCCGATACGCCGTCGCTGTTCGTAGGTCGAGGGCCATTCCGGGGCCGTACGGGCAGAGCCTGCGCTGAACGTATTCATCCGCTTCAAGTGGGAACACCTGAAGCGGATGATATCAAGAGAAACAACCCGTTTTCAAAGCATCGGTGGGTGTCAGCCTAAGCCGGACGCCCTTTAGAGGCTGCCAAGCTTGAACACCAGGGACCCTCGGACTGAATGGATTTCAGCATCGACGTCCAGAGAGATGTTCGCGCCATTGCTGTAAGTCGCAGCCGTACCATTGATGTTGACGCCAGCATTAAAGCTGTCGCTGGCCTCAAGAGCTTCACCGCTGTAATCAGCATACCGATACTGAAGTCTGAGCGCTAGCCCATTCGCCACAAGCAATTCGCCGCCAGCCCCGAGGATGTACCCATCAAGTTCATCGGAGAAACTCGCGGTCAGAGTTTGGGCACCATCGATCAGCTCATTGTAGTTCAGCGTGACAGTCGCATCCACGCTTGCCTGCGAATAACCGGCGAGCACGTAAATCAGTGCATTCTCATTGACGAGGTAGCCGAGCCGCCCGCCGATCGCCCAGCTGTCCTGGAACTCGACTTGCGTCGTGACGCTGGCGTATTCGTCGACACCAATCGTAAACGAGACAAACGGCGCGCCGACGACCGTGCCGACAACGGTGATCTGCCCGTTCACATCTCAGTCGCACGTTTCTGCTGAGTTTCCGGGGTAGAAATCGTAATCTGCAAAAGCGCCGATCACGATGTTACCGAACCGTTGATCGAATGCGACCTGGCCGGTTCCAACAAAGTGCGCGTCATCGTCGGAGACTTTGTTTTCACTCTCCGCATTCCCGTCCGCATCGAGCGTGAAGAGAGAGGCCGGTCCAAATGGCAGCGGGTTCGGCACATTGACGTCGACGGCGTCATCCAACGTGACGAGGCTATCGTTTTCAGCATCAATGGATGCGACACCGGCCCCCACAGCAACGCTCAGTCCTGACCATGGATCAGCGTCCTGGGCAAAGGCAGATTGAGAGACGAGGAGCGATATCAAAAACAAAAACACACGTTTCCTGTTTTGCCTCCCGCAGCAAAAAAGCACCGCAAGGGCTACCAATCCAACGGCGGATTAAGCGCACCGTTATTCTGCGAGAGGGGCAATACGACGCGTACTGTTCAGCGTGGAAAACCGGCACGTTGGCCACACAAACAGCCGTCGGCGCGACCATCGCACTGATCCCGGTCCGGACGGCACCCAATTGGCATCACGATTGACCAACTGGGGCGAGGAAGGGCATGCGCAGCAGGGTGGCGGTGGCTAGCGACCGAACGAGAGCACATGATGCAAGAAGCAACGGCACTCACAGCGTTCTCCGCTCTTGGGCAGGAAACCCGCCTGAGGGTCTTCAGGCTGCTGCTCAGCGCGGGCGCCGACGGCATCAGTGCGGGCGAGATCGCAGAGCGGCTCGGCGTGAAACAGAACACAATGTCAACAAACCTTCAAATCCTGGCGGAAGCCGGGCTGATTGCCAGCGAGCGGCGGGGGCGACAGATCCGCTATTGCGCGGACCTTGAAGGTGTTCGCGCGCTTCTGCGCTTCCTGATGGAGGACTGCTGTGGAGGCCAGCCGCACACGTGCGCCAGCGTGCTGGATGAGTTGATGTGGTCTGAGTTGGTTGGCGGCAAACCCGAGCGGCGTGACCACGCTGCCCCACCGCCCGCATGAGGCCAGGCGCGCCTTTGGCCAAGCCTTCTTTGACCGCACGCGAGATGATGGGCTGACGGGGCGCCTATTGACGCGCGCCGCCGCTCAGCCGCGTCATCAAGGCGCGCAGGGAGGCCGGCTTCAGCGGCTTGCGCAGCACAACGGCGTCGATTGCACGAACCTCACGCTGCACCTCCGCTGACTGATCGGCGGTGATGATGATCGCCGGCAGCATCTTTTCCACTGTCACGCGGATGCCTTCGACCGTTTCAACGCCGGTGCCGTCATCCAGGTGATAATCTGCCAGGATCATGTCGATCGGGCCTGCGCCGGCCTCAATCATCGCCAAGGCTTCCTTGCGGCCGCGGGCTGTCAGCACCGTGCACCCCCAGTTGCCCAACAGCATGGACATGGAATCGGTGATCGCGGGCTCATTGTCGACGCACAGGACAGTGAGATTGAGCGAGCGGTGCGCCAGTGTGCCTGTCACCGGACGATTGGTGGGCGCATCGGTTGCTGCGGCTTTCGGCTGGGCCGTCGGCACCGTGACAGCAAACATCGACCCGCGCCCCGGCTCCGATGACACGGAGATCGTGTGGCCCAGGACCCGCGCGATCCGCTGAACGATCGACAGGCCGAGCCCGAGGCCGCGCGCGTTGCCACCCGACCCTTCAAGGCGCTGGAACTCCTTGAAAATGAGCGACTGCTTGGAGCGCGGAATGCCCGGCCCGGTGTCCCAGATCTGGATCGAGACGCCATCGCCGCGACGCCGGCAGCCCATCAGCACGCGCCCAGAGGTCGTGTACTTCACAGCATTCGAGACGAGGTTCTGGATCACGCGCCGCAACAGCCGGCGGTCGGAGCGCACCCACAGCCCGGTGCGCACATACCGGAGTTTCAGCCCGCGCTCTTCAGCCTGCGGTGTGAACTGGACAATGATGCGCTCAAAGATCGGATCGAGCGCGAACTCCGACAGCTCAGGCTCCAGAGCGCCGGCATCGAGCCGGGAGATGTCCAGCAGCGCCGCCAGGATTTCCTCCACCGCCTCCAGCGACGCATCGATGTTCGTGACCAGATCTTTTTCTTGCGTAACGCCCAGCTTGGCCACAAGCGACGACGTATAAAGCCGGGCGGCGTTGAGGGGCTGAAGGATGTCGTGGCTCGCAGCCGCCAGAAACCGCGTCTTGTCACGGTTTGCGTCATCGGCGCGGGCTTTGGCCTCCGTCAGGGCATGGTTCACCTTCGTCAACTCGGCCGTGCGTTCGCGCACCCGGCGCTCCAGCCCTTCGTTGGCCGCCTGCAGCGCATAGGCCGAGCGCAGGCGATCAGAAATGTCCGTCAGCGTGGTGACGATCCCGCCGCGCGGCATGGCCCGGCTGCGCACCTCTATGATCCGGTCGTCGTCTCCGATGGCCTCTTGGAATGTCTCACGCGTCACGGTGAGGCGATGCAGCCGGTCCGCGACAAGGTCGTCCACCGGGCCTGGGCCGAGCACCCCACTCGCGGCCAGCCGTCTCAAGATGTCCTCAAGTGGCACACCGACGCTGACGGCCTGCTGAGACAATCCAAGCAGTTGGCGAAAGCGCTTGTTCCAGCACATGAGCCGCAAGTCGTCGTCGAAGACGGCCAAACCTTCTTCCACCTGATCGAGTGCGGAATGGAGGAGATCGCGGTTGAACTGGAGCGCCAAGGAAGCCTCGTCGAGCAGTCGCCGCGCATCGACCCCATCGATGGCGTCGCTGCGCAACAGCAGCGTCAACGCCAGGTGGGATGAAGACGTGCCAACCGCGCTGGCAAGAAGCTGCTCGGCAAACCGGATGTCATGCACGTCAGCAACGGCATTGGGATTGTAGGGCACACCACGCACGTTGGCGAACTCGCGAAATGCGCGCTCGGAGCGATCATTGCCGGTGTAGCCGGCGACCGTGCCGACGAGATCGCCCACCTGGATGCGGGTCTGCATCGGCAGGCGCATTTCGCCGGCGCCTCGCGCCACGCTCGGGGCAACAGTTGCGTCGTGGGCTGCGCTATCAGAGGCTGCATCGCCGGGGCCGGGGCCGAGGGCGGCGAGGCTCGAAGCGGTTGACCCGGCCGTGCCGCGTCCGCGTGGCGTCGCACGATCAACGTCGCCGGAGCGACGGGCAGTGCGCGACGGCTCATTCGCGGCGTCGCCATGCGGTGCACCGCTTGCCACCGAGCGCGTGCGTTGGCCGCTTGGATCGCTGTGGCCCTGACCATCGAGCGCGTTCCCGCCGGTTGTGTCCCTGCGCGACAACAACGCGCCAGTATAGGCGCGCCCCGGACGATGGGCGGAAGCCTCACGCATATCCTGGCGGACGCCCGCAAATGCCTGTGCTGAGCGGTGGGCAATCGAGGAGGCCATCAGCCGAACGTTCTGACCCAGTTGGCCGAGCGTCTGGCGGTGTTCGCCGGGCGCGTCGAAGGACAGTGTGCCACCGCGTCGCCGCGTCTGATCCATGCGGCCCACTGCTCGGCCCATATCGCCGATGTCCCGGCCGCGCACCGACTGGCCGCCCTCGCCTGTCCGTGCAGCCACGGCGTCGCGATCGCCCGGAGGAGCGGTTGAGCGCCACGCCATCACAGGCCCAAGCCCGCCGCCTGAGCCGGCATCGCCGCGGTGCGCGTTGCGCAACTCCCGCACGGCCAGCGTCACCGCAGCGGCGGAGCCTTCAGCGTCCGCACCACCATGGCCGAGGTAGCGCGACGCCGGCGCCATGGCGCTGACGTCGGTCATGATGCCGAACGATCGGGCCTGCACAACCTCAAGTGGGCGGGGCTTCCGGCTGAGGGACGCCGCAACAAACACACCTGTGTTGATCAGCAGGGACCAAAAAACGGCGTGGGCAAGCGGATCTGAGAACGCCACGCCGAAAAGCGCCTCAGGGCGGAGCCATGCGATCCCGAAGAGCCCATCGACCACGATCGTCTTGTTGATCACCCCGGCATTGGCGAGCCAGGGCGTTAGGAGGGTGTAGGCCCAGATGAGCATCCCCGCCACGATGGCAAACAGGGCGCCGCGCGCGTTGGCACGCCCCCAGAACAGCCCGCCAAAAAACGACGGGGCCAATTGGGCAATGGCTGCAAACGCCAGCAGCCCAACCGATGCCAGGGCGCTGTGGGCGGAGACGGAGACATGGAACAGGTACGCAAGCGCGAAGAGGGCCAGGATTGAGAGCCGCCGCACCGTCAGCAGAAGCTGCACACGTTCATAACGCAACCGCGTCGCCCAGCCGCCCGACAGCACCAATGGCATGACGATGTTGTTGGAGATCATGATGGCCGTTGCGACGCAGGCGACAATCGCCATGGCGGTGGCTGCGGACAGACCGGCGATGTACCCCAGTGCGGCCACCAGCGGTGATCCGCCGGACAGCGGCACAGCCAGAACGGTGGCGTCGCGGTCGATGGCGCCATCGGGAAACAGAACCAGCCCCGCTGCAGCGAGCGGAACGACAAACGCCGTCACAGCAATCAGATACAGTGGGAACAGCCAGCGGGCCTTGGCCACCTCTGCCGGTGATTGGTTCTCCACCACACTCACGTGGTACTGCTGGGGCAGCAGAATGATGCACACGAAGCTCAACACCGTCGTGGCGATGAAGTAATCGGCCGCCGGCCAGGAGAGCAGCCGGGCGTGGGCGTCACTCACGCTGGCAAGTTCCGCAAACAGCGCACCAAACCCGTCAAACATGAACAGCGACGCAAAGATGCCGACGAAGGTCAGGCAGACCAGCTTGACGACACTTTCGGCTGCGATTGCGAGAACAAGACCGTTCTGATGTTCGGTTGTATCAGCGTGGCGCGTTCCAAAGGCGATTGCGAACATTGCGATGACCGCAGCCGCAACCAGCGCCGGGTCGATGAACATGTTCGACGCATTCAACACGGCCACTTCGCGCGGATCGGGCGGCGCCCTCTGAGCTTCCGTCGGGCGTTCAGGCTCACGCGTTGCTTCAACCGCTCCAACGCCGGCAGCGGGTGGCGTTGCCCCGGCCGTACCGACGGCCGGTGAGGCGGGCGCTCCGGTTGATGCCGCGCGGTGGTTGCCATCTGGCAATGCACTGATCTCGGATCCGCCGGCTCCGGCAGGGCCGGCCGATGCCAACCCGGTGGGGCCAGCCCTCTCCTGCGCGCCTCTGTCCTGCGGGCTCATGTGCTGCGCGCCTTTGCCCTCCAGGCTCATTTCCTGTGCGCTCGTGACGGCGTCGTCGCCCGGCTGACCGCCGATCTCTGCGATGCCGGTGGAGCGGTGCTGATGTGCCGACAGGCGCGTTGAGGCCTCAATGGCACCGCTCGGGGCCGTGAACACGAGGATCGCCGAAGACACCCCCTTAAGTTGCAGGGCCACGTAGGGCACCACGCCCATGACCGCGACCACCGTCACGAGCGCCGCGATCCGCGCATCTTTGCCAAAGCGCGCCGCCAGAAAATCGGCAATTGACGTGATGTTCAGGGCTTTGGAGATGGTGATCACGCGCACCAGGATCGGGCTCGCGAACACAAAAAAGAGGATGGGTCCGAGGTAGATCGGCAGGAACGCAAAGCCGCTCGAGGATGCAAGCCCGACGCTGCCGTAGACCGTCCAGGATGTGCAATAGACCGCCAGCGCGAGGCTGTACGTCCAGGGATGGGCGCGCAGGCGGCGCTGCCTCTGCCCGCCCGCATCGCCCCAATGCGCGATGAGAAACAGGGCACCGATGTAAAGCGTCGCGATGGCTAGAACGGCCCATGGCGAGATCATGGTCGGGCCTTTGGTTGCGTGGCGAGCCGCTCAGTCTGCGGTTCATCTTCCCAGCTTACCTTTGTCGCCGCCGGCACCCAAGTGCGCAGTTGCGCCCGCGGCATTATAGACCAACGTCGGTCTCCATTCGTCGCCCAGAGGCGTGAACCGGCGATGCAAAGTATCAATTGTCCCAGAGCTTTCGTCGGTTGGCGCCGGATTCCGGTGGTGTACGGATCACGCCCTGTTAAACGGTGTTGGCCAACTGCGAACGCAGCGCACCGGCGCTCACCAGATGGCTCGTCAACCGGGCAGCGGACATCACCTAACCTGCATGGCCCCGCAGCCCTCGACCACACACGCGCCGTCAGAGCATCACGGCGCATCTCAACGGGGACTTCACGTGGGAATTCTGTCTGAGTTCAAGACCTTCGCGCTCAAGAGCAACTTTGTCGACATGGCAACGGGCATCGTTATCGGGGGGGCCGTTGGTACGGTCGTCTCGTCGCTGGTCAAAGACATCATCATGCCGCCAATCGGCCTGCTGATGGGCGGTGTCGACTTTTCGAACCTCAGCATTCCGCTCAAGGCGGCGAGCGATGGCCAGGAAGCCGTTGCGATCAACTACGGCACGTTCATCAACAACCTGATCAGCTTTGCCATCGTCGCCTTTGCGATCTTCATGATCATCAAGGGCGTCAACCGCATGAAGGCGCGCTTTGAGGAAGAGCAGGAGGCTGCGCCGGCCACGCCGCCGCGCCAGGAGGTGCTGCTTGAGGAGATCCGCGATGCATTGAGAGCGCAGAACGGCGCGTCTTAAACTGCAGTTCGTCGGCCGCGACAGGCTCACGTGGAGAATAGGCGGTGCGGCTGGCGCACCGAGAATGGAGCGCACTTGCAGCAGCCCTTCTCAGCCCCGGGCCCAAAAAAGGGCCCGGGGTGCACGCGACGCCGTCTTCAGCTCGCGTGTGCGCGTTCAATGGCCTCACTGGGCCAACTCTCCGTGTCGATCTTGCTGACCGCAATCACGGCCTGCGTGCGGCTGTCGACGCCGAGCTTCTGCAGAATGGCCGACACGTGCGCCTTCACCGTCGCCTCGGAAACGCCGAGTTCAAAGGCGATCTGCTTGTTCAACAGACCTTCACCGAGCATCATCAGGACCCGCACCTGCTGCGGTGTCAGCGTGGCGAGCTTCTTGACGAGGTCACTCATTTCGTCACTGCGCACGTCGGCCGGGTCGAATTCCGGCGGTGACCAGATTTCGCCGTCCAGCACCCGCGTGATCGCATCGCGGATCATTTCGACCGGCTTGCTCTTGGGCACGTAGCCGGATGCGCCGAACTCGAGGCAGCGCTTGATCGTGCGCGCATCTTCAGCCGCTGAGACAACGACCACGGGAAGCTCCGGGTGCTGCGCACGCAGGAACATGATGCCGGAGAACCCCTTGACGCCCGGCATCGAGAGATCAAGCAATACGAGGTCGATGTCCGGTTTCGTGCCGAGGACCGCGCTCAGGTCCTCCATGTTCCCGGCTTCGAGGATCGCCACCTCGCCCAACGAATTCTCCAGCGCCTGGCGCAATGCGTTCCGGAACAGTGGGTGGTCATCGACGATCACGATCTGAATGTCCGCCATGGCGTCTCCTCGTCTCTCTTTGGCCATTCACGGGGTCCACGGGTCGCGCCAATGTTGTTGGTGTTCTCGGGCGGTTCGGGGCGTGGTTCCGAGTAGTCAATTGTGATAATGCCCGACAAAAGCGGTAAGTGGTTGCGACAAAGCGACCGACCATCGCCCTTGCGATCTCGATGGTCCGGCGATTTCCACATGATGATCAAGAGGTTCGCACCGCATGGTTGATCGCTCTCGGCGGGTGCCGCACTGGCGCCGTACTAAGCTGAACCTGCTCAGCGCGATCCTCTTTCCGGTTGCGCTGGCCATCGCAGTGCCGTTTGCGCTCGAGCGGCTGGCGGACCAGCGCATTCTGGGCTTGCCGATCGAGGTGTTCCTCATTGTCCACGTCGCGACCATCGCTGCGGTGTTTTTCGTCGTGCGGTTCGTGCGCAATCAGGCCGCCGTGGACCGCTGGCACGGCACCCATGAGGACTTCTGATTTGCGCCGGCGGTCAAGTGAGCACACACGCGCGTCCGTCGCCGGCCACCTGATCGTGGAGCGGTAAGACCCATGGCGGCGCCCCAACTCACACCGCGGCAGATCCCATCGGGCGTCATCGCCAACCGGCTTGCCATCTTCATGTCGGCGTTCGCCGCGAGCACGGCGCTGTGTGCCATCCTGCTCGAGCTTGGGCACAACGCCTTTGACCTGCGCCGGGCCGTGGTGCTCGGCACGCTTGCGGCCATCAGTGTGACGATCGTTGTTGCGACCACCTCGCGGCTTGAGGATTTCTTCGTCGCCGACAGACGGCTGCCCGGATTCTTCAATGCGCTGTCGAGCCTGACGACCGTTCTGGGCGGCGCGGGGCTGACCGCACTCATCGCGGCGCCGTTCTTCCATGGCTTTGACGGGCTTGCGCTCGGGCTTGGCGTGTTGGCCGGCGTCGCGCTGGCCACGGTGCTGCTCAGCCCGTTCATGCGCAAGTTCGGCGGCTACTCCGTCGCGAGCTATCTGCGATACCGTTTCGCCTCGCGCAGCGTTGGTGTGGCGGCCGCGGTGCTGTGCCTGCCCGCGCTCACTCTCATCATCGTGGCGGAGCTGACGTTTGCCTCACGGCTGCTCTCAGGGCTTTTTGCGCAACCCCAAGCGGTGACGTTGCTGACGGTGTGCGCGGTGCTGGGGCTTTCCGCGGCGGCGGCCGGCATGAACGGCGCAGCGTGGATGGGATGCGCCGCCGCAGCCATCCTGCTGGCGGCCATACTGGTGCCGGCTGGCGCCGTTTCCTTGCTGCTCACAAACCTGCCGCTGCCGCCGATGACATACGGGCTGGTCTTCGACGAGTTGACGCGTCTTGAGCGCATCGAGGGGATCGGCTCGGGCCTGGATGCCGCACCGGGGCTCACCATGGCTCTGGCGCCAGACACGCCGGCTCCGCTGGCCTTCGCCACCCACACACCATGGACGGCATCCGGCGGGCTTGGCTTCATTGCCCTTGCTGTCATCGCGGCCGGCGGCGTCGCCGCGTTCCCGACATTGTTGATGCGCGCGAGCACGACGCCCAGCGTGGCCGCCACGCGCGCCTCCTTCGGGTGGTTGACCGTCCTTGTGGGCTGCCTTGTCCTCTTTGCGCCGGCCATCGCCGTTTTCGCGCGGTACGAATTGCTGCGCGACCTGGCCGGCGTCACGGCAGAAACGCTGCCGGGCTACTTTCAGCAACTCTCCGCCTTTGGCTACGCCGCACTCGACGGCAACATCGGCGGCCTCGGGTTCGACCGCATCCGCCTGACCGGCGAAGGCGCGCTGCTTGCTCTCCCCCTCACGGCCGATCTGCCCCCGGCGTTGACGGACGCCATCGCGGCGGCGCTCGCCTGCTTCACACTTGCCGCAGCGCTCGGGCATCTGCATGTGATGGCCGCGACGATCAGCGAGGACCTTCTGCACGGGTTCAGCCCGGAGCCGGGTCGCGGCGCAGTGCGCACGCGCAGCGCACGCTTTGTCGCGCTCGCGATCATGGCACCCATCGGCCTGCTGACAACGATTGCCGCGCCGAATGCCATCTGGTGTTTTTTCGCAGCGCTGATGATTGCCGGCTGCGCTTTGCTGCCGACGCTGGTCATGTCCATCTGGTGGAAGCGAATCACGACTGGAGGGGCACTTGCCGGCATCATCACTGGCGGTGCGCTGGCCTGCGCCATGGTCGGGATTGGCGATCCGCTGGGTGTGTTCTCGGGCGTGGCGTGGCGGGCGGACGGCGGCGTGGGCACTGGTGCAGCGGGGCTGGACGCACTGCAGGGCGCCGGCAGCGGTGCGTTCACAATTGGCCGCCTGCCATTCCTTTGGGTGTTCGCACCGCTCGCCGCACTCGCCGGCGTGCTTGCGGCGGTTATCGTGAGCCTTTTCAACGAGGCGCCGGGGCGCGAGCAGCGCGAATTCGTGCGCGAACTGCGCCTGCCCATTGGGGAGACGGTGTTCGACCGTGAGCAGCGGTACGCGCAAAGCCGACGCCGCCGCGAGCGCCGTGGGGAGATTTAAAGCGCTTGCGACGAACTTCAGCTCGCCTCAACCGCTCTGGTTTGTTGTGTTAGCGCATCAGGTCACTGGTCTCACCGATAGCACCCGCGCGCCACGACGGGCCAAATATCCTCAACCCGCCCTGCGCCCTGCAAAAGTCCGCGCACGGCGACCATATGATCGTGCTGGTTGACGGTTGGATCGCAATGCCCTGGCACCAGCAGCAGCGTCTCACCGAGATCAGGCAGCAACGCGTCATCATCGGCCATGAGGCAGCCGTGCTCATCCGATGGTCGCTCATAACGCACGCCCGGGCGAGCCCAGGGCTGGGGAGGCCCTGAGTCCACCGGGATCGCCTTATGTCCGGCGTCAACAACAGCGAGGCCCGCTCGCGTCCGGCTCATCACGCGGGCAAGGACGAAAAGGGCGTGGCGGAAGACCGGATGATCTCCTTGCGCGGCCGCATTGCGCGCATAGTCCGCATCCATGAAAGCGTAGGAGCCGGGCTGAATTTCGTTCCACGGTCCCAGACTGCTTTCCAGATAAAACGTCCCCGTTCCGGCGCCGCCGATCACGCCCGGCGTCAGGCCATGCGCCGCCAGCGCCTCCACCGTTTCACCGACAAGCCGCCGTGCATGCTCGACGGCAGCCGCGCGCTCAGACGGGCTGCGGAAATGCTGCGCCGCCCCGTTGTAGGCCTGGATGCCCTCAAACCGCAGCCCGGGTGCCGCATCGAGCGCTTGAGCGATCTGAGCGGCAGTGGCCCCCGGCGCGCAGCCGCAGCGCTGTTGGCCCACCTCGATTTCAACAAGCACGTGGATTGTCACATCTGCGGCCACGGCTGCGTGCGACAGGGGAGCGATCTGCCGGTGATCGTCCACACACACGCTCATGCGCGCACGCCCTGCCAGAGCCGCCAGCCGGGCCGCCTTCGCCTCGCCCATCACTTCGTTGCTGACGAGCACATCCCCGACGCCGGCATCAACGAGCGCTGCGGCCTCCGAGACCTTCTGCGCACACACCCCAACGGCGCCTGCTGCGATCTGGCGGTGGGCGATGACGGCGCACTTGTGAGACTTGGCGTGTGGGCGCAAGCGCACTTTGTGGGCGTCCGCCCAGGCCTGCATGGCCGCCACATTGGCCTCAAACGCATCCAGATCGAGGATCAGCGCCGGTGTGTCGACATCGGCAAGAGCGTCGGCAATGCGCGCCGGCGGCAACGGATCGACGGCCATGGTTTTTTTCTCCTCAACCGTCGGGAAACAGCGCCCCCGCGTTGCACCCAGGGGCCTGCCCGCTCGCGACACGCACTGGCCGACGCGGGGCGCCAGTGCCGCGTTCAGTCCACCTTTGCCGTGAGGCCCACAGCCTCAATGGCCGTAACGGCACAGGCCTCGTCATTGTCGGACGTATCGCCCGTCACGCCCACAGCGCCAAGGATTGCGCCGCCTTCGCCCAGGATCAAGACGCCGCCTGGCACCGGAACCAGCGCGCCGTCAGCCAGCGCGTTGACCGACTGGACAAAATAGGGCTGCTCCTGCGCGCGGTTGAAGATGGCGCGCGATCCAATGCCGAGGTGCACCGCACCGCGCGCCTTGCCGAGCGCGATCTCCGGGCGCAGCGTGCTCGTGCCATCCTGGCGCAGAAGCACCTTGAGATGCCCGCCCGCGTCCAGCACGGCCACGGTCAGCGGTTTAAGGTTTTTCTCCGCGCCAGCCGCAAGCGTTGCGGCCGCAATGGTCTGGGCGGTTTCAAGCGTGAGGGACATGATTTTTGACCACCGATGCTGCGCCTGCCGATTGGGGCGCATGGGTTGCTGAGAAGGGGTGAAGCCGCCGCCCGAATGATTGACCCGGCGGCAGGTTGATTGCCCGAGGGACAGGATTGTTACCGGGGCCAGATGATTGAAGCGCCCGGTGATGGCGCAAAAGCTGACGGTCAAGCTCGCGGTCAGGCCGCCTCGTCCAGAGCGCGCACGGCGCCAGAGCGCGTGAGCTGCGCGATGTCTTCGCTGCCGTAGCCGAGGTCCCGCAGGATCTCGCGCGTATGCTCCCCCAGCCGCGGCGCCGGCCTGCGAACACCGCCGGGTGTGGCGCTGAACTTGACGGGCAGTCCGATCGATTTGACCGGCCCGGCCGTCGGATGATCCGTCTCCACGACCATCTCGCGCGCACGCGTCTGCGGGTCGTTGTGCATTTCGTTGACGGAGAGGACGGGACCGGCCGGTACGCCGGCGGCCTCGAGTTTGTCCAACCAGTCAGCCACAGGGCGCTGGCGCACGCGCGCGTTGATCAACTCCGCCAACGCCTCGCGATTGGTGATGCGTTCGGCGTTGGTTGCAAAGCGCGCATCGTCCAGCAGCTCCGGCGCCTCGAGGATCGCCACCAGCCGCTCCCAGTTCTTCTGGTTCGCCGCCCCGATGTTCACGTAGCCGTCGCTTGCCTCGAAGGCTTCGTAAGGGGCGTTGAGCGGATGGGCTGATCCCATGGCCTGCGGCGCGACGCCGGTCGCGAACGCAATGGCCGACTGCCAGTAGGTGTGGGTGATCGCCGCCTCAAACAGCGATGTGTCAACGCGCTGGCCCTCGCCCGTTTGCAGCTTGTGGGCGTAGGCCGCGCACACACCCATTGCCGCCAGGATCCCGGCCGTGATGTCTGACACCGGCGCACCGACCTTGACCGGCGGGCGGCCCGGTCCCTCTCCCGTGATGGACATGAGCCCGCTCATGCCCTGGGCAATCAGGTCGAACCCGCCGCGGTGCGCGTAAGGCCCCGTGCGGCCGAACCCGGACACCTCGCAATAGATCAGCCCCGGGTTGTCACGCTTGAGTGTTTCATAGTCGAGGCCCAGGCGGGCCATCGTGTCGTGGCGGTAATTTTCCACCAGCACATCGGCGGTGCGCAGCAGGTTGCGCAGAACCGCCTTGCCGCCGGTCGACTTGAGATCGAGGACGATGCCGCGTTTGTTGCGGTTCATCATCAGGAAGGCAGCGCTCTCGTCATTGATGGTCGGCGGCACGAAGCGGCGCGTGTCGTCGCCGTCCCATTTCTCCACCTTGATCACGTCCGCGCCCATGTCGGCCAGCATCAGTCCGCAGACCGGGCCGGCCATGATGTGGGCGAGTTCCACCACACGCGCGCCGGCAAGCGGTCCGCGGTTCGCCGGTGCGCTGGACGGATCAGGATCGGTGCCGTCAGCGGTGGCCATCAGCGTCCCTTCCATTCCGGCTTACGCTTGGCGAGGAAGGCCTCAAGGCCGTGCTTGAAGTCCTCGCTCATGTAGCAAAGCGCGATCAGGTCCTTGTCATCGACAGGGTTGGCGACCCGCAGCCGGCGCAAGGCCTCCTTGGTGGCGCGCAAGGTGAGCGGCGCGTACTGCGTGAGCTGCAACGCAAGCGCGTAGGCACGGGCCATCAAGGCCTCCTGGTCCTCCAGAACCTCGCTGACGAGGCCGATGGAAAGCGCCTCGTCCGCCTCAATCAGACGTGAGGTGAAAAGCATTTCCTTCACACGGGCCGCGCCGATCAAAGCTGAAAGCCGGGAGAGATTATCAGCCGACAGGCAGTTGCCGAGCGTGCGCGCGATGGGGAAGCCATACTTGATGGACTGCGAGGCGATGCGCAGGTCGCACGCCGCCGCGATCGCACCGCCGCCGCCCGTGCACGCCCCATGGATGGCAGCCAGCGTTGGCACGGGGCAGGCCTCGACCGTGCCGAGAATGCCGGCCATCCGACGCTCGTACTCCCAACCGTCCTCAGGCGTGGAGAACCCGCGGAACTGCGCCATGTCCGTGCCGGCGCCGAAGGCCTTGTCGCCCGCGCCGGTCATGATGATCGCCTTCACCGGACCGCCTGGCTCAACGCCGCCGCAGATCTCGCCAAGCCGCTCGTACATCTCGAACGTGAAGGCATTGCGCGCTTCGGGCCTGTTGAACGTCACGTGGCCAATGCCGTCGGCGTCGAGCCGCCAGAGCACCTGTTCTTCGGACATCGTCACGGTCCCCCTCAGCCCACTTGGCCCACCTGGCCCTTTATCGCGGCCTGCGCGTGGCCCTCCAACGACGCCGGCCAGACTGTGCCGGCCGGCGGGCGGCGATGTGTGTGCATGCGCCAACAGTTCATGTTCACAGCGACCACAGTGTGACCTGCGCCGCACCGGCTACGACCGGTAGAAGTACTCCACGAGGAACATCGGAATGGACGGAATATAGGTGCACATCAACAGGACCACGAGGAGAACGGCCACGAAATAGACGTTGACCTTGGAGACCTCCCAGATGTTGGCCCGCGCCACCGCGCACGATGTTATGAGCACGCTTGCCACTGGCGGCGTCTGTTGGCCGATCGCCAGATTCAACGTCACCACAAGGCCGAAGTGCACAGGATCGATCCCCGCCGCGTTGATCAGCGGTATGACGATCGGCACGACCAGGATGATGGCTGCGGCGGAGTGGAGGAAAAAGCCGATCACCAGGAAGAAGAAGTTGAGGATCAGCAGGATCATCCACTTGTTCTGCGTGATCTCCAGAATGCCGGCGGCAAGTTGCTGAGGCATCTGCGCCCGGGTGAGAAAGCCCCCCATCAGGACCGACGCCGCCACCAGGATCATGACGCCCGCCGTCTGCCTGCCGCCGTCCAGCATGGCGCGCTTCATGTGGCGCAGGTCCAGCTCGCCATACCAAAGCCCCACCAGCAGTGCCGCGATGACGGCCAGCCCCGCAGCCTCAGTTGCCGTGACGTAGCCACCGAAAATGCCGCCCAGGATGATCACCGGGAGCGCGAACGCTGGCAAAGCATCCACAAAGGTTTCGCGCAGGCGGCGCGTGTTGAACGCCTCTTCAACGGGCAGATCGTAACGCACCGCGAACAGATAGGCGACGAACATCAGGCCGGCGGCGCCGAGCAGCCCCGGCACCACGCCTGCCACAAACAATTGCTCCACCGAAGTGTTCGCCGAGGTGGCGTACAGGATCATCGGGATCGACGGTGGGATGATGATGGCGAGCGACGCCGATGACGACGTGACCGCAGCGGCGAACGGGCCGGAATACCCACGCTTTTTCATCTGCGGAATGAGGATCGAGCCGAGCGCGGCAACATCTGCCACGGCAGAACCAGAAATCTCCGCGAAAAACAGAGACACACCGATGTTCACCATGGCGAGACCGCCCCGCACGAAACCGATGAGCGCGGAGACAAAATTGATCAGCCGGTCCGTGATGCCGCCCGCGTTCATGATCGCGCCTGCAAGCACAAACATCGGGATGGCGATGAGGGCAAACTTGGTGGAGCCGTCGTACATATCGAGCGCGACGGTGGCGAGGCTGTCCGTCCCCTCGGTGGCCAGCAGCCCCAGGACGGCCGAAACGGCCAGGGCGACGCCGATCGGCACATTGAGGCAGATCATCGCAACGAGAGCAAAGAAGATGAGAGCCATCAGCATGGTTCAACGCCCTCCCGCGCCAGGGGTTGGGTGATCACCGGCCGCGTGCGGATCCCGTCCCTTCTCGGCCATGAAAATCTGCGCCTTGCGCATCTCGCTTTCGACTTCCTCCTCGATCTCTGCGTGCTCCAGAGACGTGCCGGCAGCCGTCTTGGCCCAATATTCCGGCAGGCTCAGCAGCGCGCAGATGATGAAGAGGATCGCTCCAACGGGAATGACGCTCTGGGTCAATTGCACCGGCACCCACGTGAGCGACACAAGATAGTCGCCCTCAAGCACATCCAGGACGCGAAAGCCGGCCCAGGCCATGAGGATGAAAAAGCCAATGACAATCGCTTCAGCAATCACGAGCGCCACCATGCGCGCGGGCATCGGAATGGCCAGAAGCACGCTGTCGAAGCCGATGTGCCGCCGCTTCAGGGCGGCGAGCGCTGCGCCGTAATAGGTGATCCAGGCGAGCTGGATGGCCGCCACTTCGTCGTACCAGGACAACGAGTTGCCAGCGATCCGGAACAATACCGCGACGATGACCACCACCGTCAGGCTGACCATCAGCACGATGAGAACCCACTCGAGCAGCCACTCGAGCGCGCGGGCTATTCCACGGATCATGACGGGGACCTGGGCGTAAACGTGAGAGAACGCGGCGCCTGGGGCAGCGACACTGCCCGCCGGCGGAAAGTTCGGCCTGTGTGGCCGCAAACGCGCGCCGCCACACAGGCGTCCTGGATACATCCGAAAGGCATCGCTCAGTCGGCAGAAAACGCCGAAGAGCGATGCCAGACCTCAGCGATAGGAATCGTCAGTTCGTAGCGGCAAGCGCCTGAACCTTCTCGACGAGTTCCTTGCCGCCATCGACGGTGGAAGCGAACTCGTCGTAGATGGGCTTGGATGCTGCAACGAACGCCGCCTTGTCGGCCGTGTTCACGGTGATGCCGCCGTCCTTCAGGTTCTGCAGAAGCTCTGTCTCCAGCTTGGCAGCAGCCTCGTACACAAACTCCTGCGTGTCAGTCGCACACTTGCGCAGCGTGGCCTGAACGTCTTCCGGCAGCTTTGCGAAGTTCTTCTTGGACGTCAGCACGTAAGCCGGCGTGTAAACGTGGCCGGTGATGGAGAGGTACTTCTGCACTTCCTGGAACTTGGCGGACCAAATCTGTGCGTAGGGGTTTTCCTGCCCATCAATCACGCTCGTCTTCAGCGCGGTGAACACCTCGGAAAACGCCATCGGAGTCGGGTTGGCGCCGTAAAGCGAGAACATCTTGACGCGCCATGCGCCCTTCGGCGTGCGCAGCTTGATGCCAGCCAGGTCTTCCGGCTTGTTCACAGGGCGGGTGTTGTTCGTGATGTGGCGGAAACCGTTCTCGAAGTAGCCGAGGATCTCGTAGCCGCGCTTGTTGGCCGCCGGCTGGAACACCGTGTCTGTCATCTCGTCACGGACGCGGCGCATGTGGTTCCGGTCCTGGATGATGTAGGGCATCTCAAAGACGCCGAACTCGTCAGCCACCGAGGACATCACAGACGACGGCAGTGCAAACGTCACCTGGCCCAGCTTAAGCTTTTGAAGAAGCTCCTTGTCCTTGCCAAGCTGCGATGAGCCGAACACCTGGACCTCGGCCTTGTCACCCAGCGCCGCGTTCGAACAACGCGCAAACTCGTTGACCGACGTTTCGAACAAAGAACCTGGCTTGCCCACGTGGCCGAACTTCAGGCTGATTTTGTCAGCAAGCGCCGGCGTGGCGAGCGCTGCAAGGGCCGCTGCTGCGGCCATCGTGATGCGGATCATGCTTGTCCTCCCTTTGATGAACTCGGATTGCACGCGCCTTCATGCATGAAGAGCAACCGGCCCGTGCCCGCTGGTTGTCCCAGCTTATGATGACGGCTGAAGTTCGGCAGTATTACTCCGCCGCTGCAGCCATTTCTGTCGTCGCGAGACCACCTACTTCGCTTGCGCAAAGAATGTTTTTATTGTCTCGGGCTCCACCG
>CAZGNQ010000043.1:0-13849 GCA_964527285.1 uncultured Hyphomicrobiales bacterium
ACACCGCCGCTTTCGCGCACCAGCACACTGTGGCCCAGCGTCGCCGCCGCGCCAGCATCAGAGTCAAACAGGATCATGTGCAGGAAAAAAACCATGCCTGGCTCCGCAACCACCGGATTGCCTGCGTAGAGCATCGGCCAGTCCATCCAGTTGGGCGCAAACACGGCGCCCATCGCATACCCGCAGGCGTTGAGCCGATGCGCGCCGAGCCCTGCCGCATCCAGCGTGCGCGCGTGCGCATCGAAGACATCGCCAACGGGCGCTCCGGGTCGCAGCGCCTCCTCGCAGGCCACGAGTGCATCCAACGCCCTGGCGTGCAATTCCCGCTGGCGGTCGCTGGGCTCCCCGACAATGATCGTGCGCATCATGGCGGCATGGTAATGGCGGTAGACCCCGGCCCACTCCAACGTCAGCATGTCCCGTGGATCCAGCGTGCGCCGGCCGGTGAAGTACCGGCACATCAGTGCGCCAGCTCCAGATCCGATGATGAATTCGTTGGCAGGGTCATCGCCGCCACCCCGAATGATGGCGCACTGCATGTCGGCCAGCACGTCCGCCTCGCTCACGCCCGCAGCAGCACGCGCCACCGCTGCGTCGAGCGCGGCGTCGGCCAACTGGGCGGCCCTGCGGGTGTAGGCAATCTCTGCGGCGCTCTTCACAAGGCGCCGACGGCTGACCAGGAATGACGCATCGGCAAGCGACGCGAAGCCTTCCAGCGCGGCTGACAGGCGCTGGCCGTTGCGCGCCGTCAGACCATACGCCTCCCACTCAACGCCAAGCCGCGCGCCTTTGAGCCCTTTTTCCTCCAGAATGCTGCGCAGATCATCGGCTGGGTTGGCGTCCGGGGCGTCGACCCAGACACGCACGTCTGCCACGATGGAGGTGAAATAAGCCTGTCGCAGATCCGGCGCACGGGTGAGCAGGGTCATCTCGCCATCCGCCTTCAGCATGAGGCACTGGAAGTACACGTAGCCGAAAGTGTCGTAGCCCGTCAGATAGTACGCGCTCTCCTGACGGAAGATGAGCAGTGCGTCGAGCCCGGCTGCCACCATGTCGGTGCGCACGTTCGCGATACGCGTTGCGAACTCGTCGGGAGAGAAATGCAGATGCTTCACATCGGCCATTGCGCCGACGGGCGGATGGATAACGGTCACGCGCAGTGCCTCCCCTGAAACTGAATTCCGATCCGTGCGAGGCAAGGTCGCCCGGTCCTGCCGGCCGCCCCCTCGTCGCTCAGCCGGCGTGGAACACCTCACGGTAGCCGAGCGCACGCTCATCAAACATCAGGTCGCGCGGACCCAGAGCGCGCGCCAGCACCAACCCTTCCAGCGTACGGCATCGCGACAGCGCCACATAGGTCTGCCCGTGGGCGAAGCTGCCGCGCCCGAGGTCAACGTAGACGTGATCGAGCGTCATGCCTTGGGATTTATGGATCGTGAGCGCCCAGGCGAGCCGCACGGGCAATTGCTTGAAGCGGCCGGCCACGCTCTCAACGATCTTGTCCTTCGCCTGGTCGAAGGCATAGTGCACATTCTCCCAGGTCTCGGGCTCCAACTCCACCTCACGCCCGTCGATGGCCAACACAATGCTGTCCTCACGCAGCTCAAGCACGTCGGCGAGTGTGCCGTTGACCCAGCGCCCCTTGGCATCGTTGCGCAGCATGATGACCCGCGCGCCCTGCTTGAGCGCCAGCGTCTCGTCGGTGGGATAGGCGCCCTGCGAGAATTCACCGGACACCTGTGCGCCGTAGGTTTTTACCTCCCCGGGCAAACGCTCCAGGAAGGCCATGTTGATGCGCTGCGCCGCTGCATTCGTGGTGGTCAGCACCGTGTAACGGCGAGGATCGGACAGCTCTGTCAGGTGCGCGACCCGGGCGTTGAGTTGCTCAACGACATCCTCGGTCACGTCCCCCTCGCGCAAAGTGTTGAGGATGGCCAGGAAATCCTCGTCACGTTGGCGGAAGACATCTTCCAGTTCGATCCGGGCGATCATGGCATCGCGGAAGACAGGCGCATTGAAGAAATATGGCCCGCCATATGTCTCCTCCAGGTAATGCTGGACGTCACCACCCTGCACAACAGGCGGCAACTGATGCGGATCGCCAAACAGTGCCACCTGCACGCCGCCGAAGGGCGCGTCCGGCGCCTTGCGGACAATCCGCAGCGCCTTGTCGATGGCATCCATCAGGTCGGCCCGCACCATTGAGATCTCATCAATGATGAGCAGGTCGAGCCGCCGCAGCACGCGGGCATGGCGACCCGAGCGGATCAAGTTGGGGGTCAGCAGGCGTGGGGGGAAGGAAAACAGCGAATGGATCGTCTGCCCGCCGACGTTGACCGCAGCAAGGCCCGTCGGCGCAGCAACCACCGCGCGCATGCCCGTCCCCTCGCGCATCAGCCGCAGGAGCGTGGACTTGCCGGTGCCCGCGCGCCCGGTGACGAACACCGACTGGCCGTCATGGACGAGGTCCAGCGTGCGCGCGAAGTCGTCCGTGATGGTGAGGTCTGACTGCACCGGCGGTGGCCTTCCAACGGCTCAAGGAGCAAAAGAGACAGCGAACGCGAAGCGCGCAATTTCGAGCTGATCCGGCACTCTGGGCAATGCGCAATGCACGGACGCTCTGCGCCGAGGCTGGGCCAGCATGTTGGGCGAGAACGTTGTGGCCGAGAGGCTGGGCCAACCCTCGGCGCACCGTGACACGTTCGTCAGGGTGACGCGAGGCTCCACCGCTCGGCCTGCACACGCACATCGGCCAACATGCGGTCGAGCACCAGCGTTGTGCGGCGAAAAAGATCAGACCCCTCACGGTAGTCCGCGCCGGCGAAAAAATCGATCCGCCCGGCACTGTAGAGATCGCGGCACTTGCTGTCCGGTGCGTGCGGCGGATGAACAGCCATTGCGTAGCCGCCGTTCTGGCGCATCACCGCCATCGATGGCACGTCGGTATCGCCGTCGCCGAAATACATCATGTGGGAAAACGGGATGGGCCGCTCGGCCTCGGGCATGTGGCTGTTGATGCTGTCGCGCACGTCCTCAATGCCCTTGTTGATGCGAAAGAGGTACTGCGTTTTGCTTGTGTCGGTGACGACGCGTTTGGGATAGGGTAGCTCGTAAGGCTCAAAGTAGTATTCCGACGCGAAGACGTTGTGGAAATGCGCGTGGATCGGCGTGCCCTCGATGATCTCCATCAGCCCGGAAGACACCAGATAATGGCGGACGGACACGGTTTCTCCGGACTGCGCGGCCACATAACCATTGATGGCCTCGAACCACTGCTCCACGCCTTCAAACAGCGCCACCTCACCGCCTTGCGCCACGAGATCCTCGCGTAGGATGGTCACACCGGCGGCCTTGGCCTTTTTGTACATCAGGTGCATGTAAACGATCAGGCTCTCAGCCCGGTCGTCATGAGCCTTCCGGTTGACCTCCTCCCAGAACGCCTTCGGCTCAATGCCAATTTTCGGCAGGAAACTGTATTCCTGCATGGGGCGCGGGCTCAAAGTGCCGTCAAAATCATAAATGAGCGCGATGGTGCGCTTGGGGTACTCGCGCGCAACGGCCATGGGTGCCTCGTGAGCATCGACGTCCAACGCAGGCCCCGTCTCAGCACCTTGTGGAGCGTTCCCTTGCCCTGCGCGCATCGATCTCTGGCGGTGTGTAGCGGCCATTTCAGCACCCCTGGCAGTTTGCACGCGCCCAAAGCATGGATGAATGCGGGGCCTGGTTCACTCTTAGGGATGACTCGATGGCAAATCGACGACATTTGCCTTGCATGTCGAATAATCTGTGGGAATTATGCCCCATTCACCAAATTTTTGGAGGGTCAGTGAAAAGCTGGCAGTGTCGGCAATGCCTGGATGGACCAGAGTTTTGCGCGGCAGCTACAACACTTTCACGGAGTTCGGGATGCAACGTTTCGCGTATGTCCTTGCAGCCTTTGCCGTGGCGTTTGGGATCTCGGCATTTGCGACAGCGAATGTCGGCCACGCCCGCGTCGTCGCCAAAGTCGATATCTCTTCTCAATCCATGCGGGTTTATGTGAATGGCCGGCTTGCGCACCGGTGGGCCGTTTCGACAGGCCGTCGCGGCTATCGCACGCCGACAGGATCTTACAGCCCCAAATGGCTCGCGCGCATGCACTATTCGCGCAAGTACAACAACTCGCCGATGCCCTATTCGATCTTTTTCCGCGGCGGTTATGCCGTGCATGGGACAAACTATGTCTCACGCCTCGGTCGCCCGGCATCACACGGATGCATTCGCCTCCACACGGCCAATGCGCGCCGTCTTTACAATCTGGTGCGCCAGTACGGCAAAGGCCGCAGCCGGATCGTGATTACGTACTGATGTGAGTGTGTGGGGCGGGATGGCAGGCCGAGCGCCTGCGCCAACCCGTCCACTCCCAAACCGTCGATCCCCGCCCCACCAAGCCCTGCCATCGAGCCCATGATAGCCGGCCTCACGTGCCGGCGCATCGGGCGGGGCCACTGTTGCGGTGTGACCGCTGGGGCGCGAGCCTGATCGCGCCCACTCCTCTCATGGCGCGAACCCGATCGCGCCCTCTTCTCTCAGGGCGCGAATCCAATCGCACCCATGGCCCCCGGCTTCGCACGGCTGATGTCCGCCAGAAGCGCGATGATCCGGTCCGGCTGATCCATGATGCCCAGTACCTCGCCCTGCTTGCGCGCCTGGGCAAAGTCCCCGGGTGTGAGATTGGCCAGTTTGCGCGCCTCCGCCGGCAAGCGCCGCATGCCGAAAAACACATCGAACGCGCGGGCCAGCGTTTCAGCATCCAGGTAATCGAAGCGCACATGGAACGTGAACCGCCGCAGCGATGCCGCATCCAGGCGTTCCATCAAGTTGGTCGTGAAGCAGACCGGGAAGGGATGCTCTTCCATCCAGGTCAGCATCTCGTTCACTTGTGTGATTTCCCAACTGCGCACCGCGCTCGTGCGGTCGAACAGGAAGCTGTCCGCTTCATCGAAGATGAGGAAGGCGCCGGCCTCCTTGGCCTCCTGGAACGCCTCGGCAATTTTCTTCTCACTCTCCCCGACGAATGCCCCCAGCAGATCCGAAGCCCGCTTCTGCACGACCTCGTAGCCAAGTTCGCGCGCCAGATAGCGGGCATAGGCGGATTTTCCGGTTCCGGGCGGCCCGCTCAGGCACAGCGAAAACGCACGACCGGAGTTTTTCGCCAGGTGGCCCTTTGTGAGTTGCGCCGTCAGATCGACCAGATTGAGGTTGGCGCAGATGAGCGAGAGATCAAAGTTTGCCGCAAAGCCAACGCGCGGGCTCGCCGCGCCGGTCACCGCACGCACAATGCCGAACGCAGCGCGCTCAGCCGCTGCCACGCCGCCCTTTGACAGCTTGGCCGCCGTGAGCGCGTTCTCAAAAACGGCCGGCGTTGCCTCCACCTTGTGGGCCAGTTGCTCGATTTCAGCTTTTTTGAGCCGCAGTCCCACCCGCTTGGCGAGCCGGGAGACAATCTTGACGCGCTGGCTCGCCGGCGGCAGGCGCAACTCCACGGCCAGCGTCATGCGCCGCAACAGCGCCGGGTCGATCTCGTGGATGTTGTTGGAGGTCCAGAGGATCGGCACCGGATTGTTCTCCAGCAACCGGTTGAGATACACCTTGGAGCCACCCCGGCGAATAAGCTGCCAGGCGACATCCTCCATCTCGTCGAAAAGCACCGCCGCCTTCTTGGAGCCCGCCAGCAGGCGGAGCGAAAACACGAGATCCGACAGGCGCGTTGAGCGGTCGCTTTCCCCCTCAGCCCCAACGTCTTCTCCCGCCCCATAAATGGCAACACCGGCCGTGGCGGCCGCCACTTTCGTCAGCTCCGTCTTGCCGGTGCCCGGCGCGCCATAAAGCAGGATGTTGACGCCGGGTGTGCCATCGCGCGCAGCACCGGTCAGCACGCCGGCGATCAGATCCCTGTCCGCGCCGATGTGGTCATAGTCATCCAGGGTGTTTTGCGAAGCATGTGGCGCACCCAGCAGCGCGCGGCGCATCGCGGCAAAATCATCAAAGGTGCGATCCAGGCTGGCGTCGACGCGTGATGAGATCGCATAGCGCCCGGCGGGGCCGGAGATCTCATCGCCGTCATCAAGCTGAATGAGGCCGGAGACAATCAATTCACCCGTCGGTGACAGCAGGTCCTCCACCGTGCGGGGCGTCATCTTGCACATCGCGGCCATGATCCGCGTCATGGGGCCGGAGCACTCCGTCAGACAGTCGCAGAGATACTGAACCTGCTCAAAGCGCGTATAGCAGGCGATCAGAAAGACGAGCGGCGCCACGTCGTCCTTCAAGCCCAGGCCTTCAATCAGCCTGTTGACGTTGGTGTTGAGCGGCTCGGGCCAGCGCCCTTCCTGCGACGCCTTGCGCAGGGTGGCGAGCAGAGTGGGGCGGTGCTGCCAATAGGCGCGCTCGAACTCTGCCGGTGAGAAGTTGCCAGCATAAATGTTGCCGATCGCTTTCTGCAGCGGCTTGGGGATCGGCAGGTTCATCATCTCGGAGCGCTCATTCAGCCAGTGCAGCAGGTGGCGCGTTGCACGCAACGGCTGATCGTCGCGGTCGATGACATTGGCGATGTAGCGCGCGATCAGTTCGCGCTCGTGGTCGTTGACGGCCATGGCTTTTTCTTTTCGGCAGCGCCCGGAAATGACCAGTGTTGCGCCCGACGCTAGGCGCGGTGTCGGCACTGGATGTTGTGTCATGCAGCTGGTGTGCTCAATGCGCACGCTCGTGCAGCGCGATCGTCCGGCCACGTGTATGTGCGGGACGGACCAGACAAAGGTGCGATTGCGGTGGCCGTGCGGCAACCCTGCGCACCGTGTCGCGCTGTCGGCTGGAATAGGTGATAGCACGTCTTTGGAGAAAGCGTGCTGCCAACTTCGACGGACGGCCTGATTGGCGCCTCGCAGGCCGTGCGCTGCATTCCACTGGACCCAGAGAAAGGACCACGATGCCGACGCAAACCATCGTCTATTGGCGGGATATTCCGGCCCAGGTGATCGTCAAGGCGGGCCGACGGTCTGCCAAACGTCAGCTTGAAGAGCGCTTCGAACAAGCCATCGACATGGCGGCCATGCGGTCGGGCCAGCGCGATACGGACAGCTATCTCGAGCATTGGCGCCGGGGTGAGCCCGTGGATGTCGAGGGCGATGACATCGAAGCCCTGGCAGAAGCCGCAGCCGAGGCCTTGCACCGCAGCTACGATGGCGCCCGCGTAAAAGCGTTGATCGAGAACGGCGGTCATGAGCCGGGCTGACCACGGCGCGACGCGGGGCATCTGGACCGCGCGCGTTGCTGTGACCGGCACGGCTTGCCTGGCGACGTGGGCCACCGCTGCCCGCCCTGTCGGCGCGCATGACGGTCCTCACCTGGGACAAACCGCGCTCGATCACGCGGCCACCATGGCCATCGACGTTGGCATGTTTCTGGTGATCGCGGTCCCGGTGGTCACGCTTGTCGCGCGCACCGCATGCAGCCGGGGGCTCGGCGCCAGCACCGTGGCACGGGCGTTGGCTTGCGGCGGCGCAATCCTGTTCGGCCTGGGTGCTGCGGGCTTGTGGCAGCACCATCTCACCAAGGCGATTGCGCCCGGTCCGGCCTGGACGCTCGTCCATCTTGCTGCAGCCTTCGGCCTGACGGCGCTCGTCGCGGCCGCATTCACAGCGCGGCGAGCGACGCCTCAGGCGGACGCGGCCGCGAATGCATCATCAGCGGCGTCAGCCAATTCGGCCATCGAAGTGAAGCGGAAATCGACATCAGGTACGGCTTCCGGCGGGCGGGTCGCGCCGTAGCCACCCTTCGCGTGACGGCGATGGATCCAGCACCGCGCGAGGCCAAAGCGACCGGCGGGCACATGGTCGTGGAACAGGCTCTCGGCGGTGTGGAGGATGTGCGGCTTGTCCGTTCCAAGCGCGTCAAGCGCGGCGATCATGACCTCGAAATTGCGATCCGCCGGCTTGTAGGCGCCCACGTCCTGGGCGGTGATCACGGCATCGAACGCCACGCCGAGCCGCTCAGCCGAGCCGGCAAAGCTCGCGCGGTCGACGTTCGACAGGATCACCAACTGATAATGGTGCTTCAGGCGGCCCAGCGCCTCGGCACTGTCGGGAAAGGCAGGCCACGCGCCAACGCTTGAGCCGTAGGCGGCTGCTTCGCTGTTGGTGAACGCGACGCCCCATTCGCCGGCCAGGCGCGCAAAGACGACGGCCAAAAGCTCCGCATACGGCAGGGCCGGCGTGTCACGCTGCTGCTCGGATTCGTGGCGGCCGTGGGCGTCGAGGATGGCGTCGTCCGTCAGCTCAAGCCCTTTTGCGCGCGCGCGTTGTGTCAGCGCGGCGAGTTGGGTCACGATCCCGCTCTCCCAATCGATCAACGTGCCGTAGCAGTCGAACGTGAGCGCCTTGAACGCCGTGAGGTCTGAGACAGGCCGCATCCGATGGACAACCTTTTTTGTGAATTTGCCAGAGTGGCCAGGACCCGCCGGCGTCATTGAATGCGGGATTCAACGATCCGCAGTGGGCGTTTCAGGGCTTGCAGCTCTTCTGACTGGGGTACAGCGCTCCAGCGGTAACCGTCCCGCGCCAGCTTGCGTGCATACTCGAAGAGCTCGTTCATGTAGACCTTGTCAAACGGCTCTTTCGGCGTCGCCTCGAAGGATACCGGTATCGCAGCGAGGTTGAACGCGAACCCGTTGGAACGCGCGTTGTTGTACAGCCGGCGAAGATCCCCAAGCCCCTGGAACTTAATGAGCGTGGAGACCGAGCGACCCGCAATCGCCACCGTGGTCGGCTTCACTTCGTCGTACTCCGGCGCAATCTTTGAATTGCGGATCACATAGAGCGTTCGCTGCGCGCGCAGGCCGTACTTCGCATCGACCTTGGTCAGGTCGAGCTGACCTGGAACGAAAAACACCTGCTCCGTTGTGCCGCCATCGACGTGCATCTCCTGAAAGACCTGCCCGTCCACCTCCACCTCAAGAAACGTTGGCGGGAACACGCCCGGGATGGCCGCCGATGCCAGCAGTATGTCGTGGATCAGTTTGAGAGCCGCCTCATCGCCACGCTGCGCAATGGCACCGATGCTCCAGATCACCGGCCGCTGGGCATCGAGGTTGGTCGTGCCGATCAACAACCTGCGGCCCCGTCGCCATTGGACCGCAATCTCGCCCATCACGTCATGCGTGATGTACCGCTCCACGAGCGCTCGCAACTTGGATGTGTCCGCGACCGAGACGCCACCGAACAGTGCGGCGAGGAACTGCTGATCAACCAGATCAGCCGTTGCGAACTGGGTGTAGACCTCGCGCATCGCCTCGTCATACCGCGGCCCAAGAAAGGCGAAGGGCGCGATCAACGCTCCGGTGGAAATGCCGGTGACAATCTGGAATTCCGGCCGTGTGCCGCGCTCGCTCCACCCGTAGAGCAGCCCGGCGCCGAACGCGCCATCAGCACCGCCGCCCGAAAGCGCCAGAAACGCAAACGAGGCCGTGGCACCAGGGCGAAACAGAGCCGGCCGGGCGGCGCGCAACTGACGGACGCCTTGCTCGGCAATCGCCTCGATGTTCGGCGGGCGAACGTCGCCCCAGACGCGAACACCGGGAAACCCAACGGGCTCGGCAGCAAGTGCGACGGCCTGGGGCACTGCGGTGCGCGAGACGGGCTTGGTACCGCACGCGGCCAGTGCGAATGTGGCAACACAGACCAAGAGCAGCGAGCGCACGGCCGCGGCGCATTGGTACGCCCGGCGCAGCCCACACGGAACGGTGAGGGTCGTCGCGCCAGGCCGTCGCAGAGACCAACCGCGAACCAACGCCATCGCACACTCTCGCCGCCGCCTGGGTGTCTAAGCTGCCATCCGGCAGGCTTCAGACATATTGAGGTCCTGCGGGCTTAGGTCGGGTCAAGGCGAAAGCTGCTGCAAGAGCCGTTGTGGGGCGGCGACAGATGCCGCAGGGCCGCATCGCCAGATGTGTACGGTTTGCCGGGAGGCGGCGATGCGCGTCACGCAGCGCTTCTGCCCCACTCGACCCATTGCCTCGTGCGCGCCTCGGGATCATCAGCCTTGATGATGTCGGTTACGACCGACACGAGATCAGCCCCTGCCGCCAGCACGCTGGGCGCCCGCTCCAGGGTGATGCCGCCGATCGCCACCAACGGGCAACGCACCGCCGCCTTCCACGCTCCGATCCGCTCCAGCCCCTGCGGTGCCCAGCGCATCTTTTTCAGTGTCGTCTCGTAAATGGGCCCCAGCGCGATGTAATCGGGCGCGGCCTCTATGGCCGTGGCGCGTTCGTCGTCGTCATGGCTGGACAGTCCAAGGCGCAGGCCTGCCCGGCGGATGGCGGCGAGATCGGCTGCCGCAAGATCCTCCTGGCCCAGGTGTATGAAGTCCGCGCCCGCGCGGATGGCAGCCTCCCAGTGATCATTGACCACCAGAGTGCAGCCGTGCGCGCGGCAGACGGCCAGGGCCTCTTTGATCTGCCGGTCGACCTCGGCGGGTGCAGCGTCCTTCAGCCTGAGTTGCAGCAGCTTGACACCGAGCGGCGCGATGCGCGCGACCCACTCAGCCGTCGGCACGATGGGATAGAACGGCGATTGTGGGCGCCAAGGCTGGCTGCGCTGGCTGTGCTGAGTTTGTTGGCTTTGCGCTGTCATGGCTGGCCCTGTGGGATCATCCGGCTTCACCCGATCGGGCGAAACGGCGTGCCGAGCACCGGGGTGGACGGCGCTGCCATATCGCGAGGTTCCATCAGCCCTGCAATCCGGCCGCGACGACCGGCACGCGTGGCCTCGGCAAACGCAACACCCATCGCCGCCGGATCAGCCGCGCGCCCCACCGCCGTGCTCAGCATCACGGCGTCATAGCCAAGCTCCATGGCATGAGCGGCGTGCGACGGCGCACCGATCCCGGCGTCGATCACCATCGGGACGTCCGGCAGATGGGCGCGGAGTGAGCGCAGCGCGTACGGATTGATCAGCCCCTGCCCCGTGCCGATCGGGGCACCCCAGGGCATCAGCACCTGCGCACCGGCCTCCAGCAGGCGCTCGGCGACGGCCAGATCGTCCGTGGTGTAAGGAAACACACTGAAACCGTCATCGGTCAGGATGCGTGTGGCTTCCACCAGTTCAAACGGGTTTGGCGCCAGTGTGTCCGCGTTCGCGATCACTTCGAGCTTGATCCAGTCCGTGTCGAAGAACTCGCGCGCCATCTGCGCCACGGTGACGGCCTCGCGAGCCGAATGACAGCCAGCGGTATTCGGCATGATCGCCACGCCACAGGCGGTCAGCAGATCATGAAACGGCGTTGTCTCGCCGGTGCGAGCGGTCTCTCGGCGCAGTGACGCGGTGACGATCTCACAACCGCTCGCGCTGATGGCATCGGCCAGCACCTGCGGCGACGGATACTGCGCCGTCCCCAGGATGAGCCGCGAGGCGAACGCGACGCCATACAGCATCAGAGGATCGTCCGGCATGGCATCGCCGGTGCGTGCGGCCGTTCCGGGACTGGAATCGAGGTTGGTGCCAACCTGTTGGTCTTGCATGGGTGTGTCGACGCTCATGGCTGCCGGAGGTGGGGGAACGCCGCTGACTGCGCAGTTCCAAGAATGTCCGCTGTCAAATCGAATGGCGTGCGCGGAACCTGCCACGTCGGCCCTACGACGCGCAAATGGCACGCCACGGGATTGCGCCGCGTTTGCGGGCTTGCGTCCGGCCCAATCCCCTTAAACCAAGTATGAGGGCTCATACTGCGGCGTGGAGCCCAGCCGAGCTTTCCACCTCAGCGGGGCAGCATCGCGGACCAGCCTTGAAGGTCAGCCACCGGCGCGCGCGCTCAGCACCTCGACCGCATCGCCGTCCGCCAGGCGCGCCGCTGCGCGCGCACTTCGGGCAATGAACTGGCCATTGAGCGCGGTTGCGACCTGCGGCACCTCCGCGAAATGCCTGTCGCACAGCTCGGACAGATCACGCGCAATGGTGGCCGTCGGCGTGCCGTTGAGAACAACAGTGATTGTCGCACCCGTTGTTGGTTCATCCTCACCGCTCGTGAGGTGCGGCGCAGGCCGCCGCAAGTCGGTGGTGTCGGTCATTTGGATTGGACACTCCTGCGGCCCATCGGCTTCGCACCCCGCCGGCCGGCCATTGCCTGCGCGATCTCGCCGGCGACTCGCTCGGCCAGGATTGGTGCCGTCAGAAAACCGTGGCGGTAGGCCCCATTCACGCGCGTGATGGGCGGTGGGCAAGCGGCTGGTGGCATCGCCGACGGTTCGGTGCCGGGCGACAGATCGTGCCACGGTTCGTGGATGATCCGCGGCGTGTTATCGGCAAAAGCCGGACGCAGACCTGTGCCAAACTCTAGAACCTGCGCTTCGCCGAATGCCGGGTGGATGGCATAGGCCGCGTTGAGCAACTCCATGGCGGAACGCGCACTCACCGGGCCGGCATCGCCCGTCTCAATCACGGTAGCACCCACCATGTATGTGCCATCTCCCCAAGGGGCAACGTACAGCGGAAAGCGGGGATGCAGCAACCGCACAGGGCGGTGCAGCACAATCTCAGAGGTGGCGAGGACCGCCATTTCGCCGCGCACGGGCCGCAAACCCTCAATGTCCCCCGCGGCAGCCACGCCCCGTGCGTCGATGATCCAATCGAAATCGTCGTTCGCCAGCGCACGCAGGTCGCCGGACTGGCGCGAGATCGTTGCGCTGGCCGGATCGTGCGCGCCAGCCCCCTCAACGTGCCGGAACACCGCGCCCGAAGACACGATCTCCGCAGACAGTCGGCGCAATGCCGGGCGCGTGGAGACGTGCGCCTCGCGCGGAAAATAAAGGCCACGCGTGAAGCGTCCCGTCAGGTCCGGTTCCAGGCCGGCGATGGTGGGCCCGTCAACCCACCGGTGACCGGTGGTCAAGCGGGCAAAGCGATCCAGCTCACCCCGGTCGCGCGACGCGGCCACCACCAACGTCCCCGTGGCCGCAAACGTCGGCTCTGCCTGCGCCCAGAGTGGGATCGAGGCATGCCCCATCGCAACAACCTCAGGCTCGGCCGCCTCACCTTCACAATCGGGCGCCAACATCCCGCCGGCGTACCAACTTGCCCGCCCCCCCCACGCATCCGCAGCGGCCGCATCGAAAACCGTCACCCGCGCGCCGTGTGCCATCGCTGTGCGGGCCTGCCACAGGCCCATGACGCCTGCGCCGAAGACGGCAATCCGGCATCCGTCGAGTGAACCGCCGGCAGGCGCGTCGTCGGGAGCGACACTGTCCCTCGGCTTGGACTGCACGTCCTCCGCGCTGTTTGGTGTCGTGATCAAGGCCGTGGAATTTCCATAGGAGGTTGGAGCCTGTCGCGGTCTTGGCGGCGTGCGGACGTTTCGGCGCCCCTGTCTCGCGGATTTCCCCCGTCTCCCGGATTTCACGGGGAGGGATAAAAGGGGCGCGAAAGTGCCCCTGTCGCACCGGCAGGTGCCAGCTTTCCGTCCGCCCGGGCTGTCAGTCAGCGGCCAGCGCGATGCCCTCCCGGCGGCGATCCGCGCCGCCAGCCCAGGCTCCCGCTTCGCCGAAAATGATGTGGAGCCCGCTTGTCATGGCCGCCACCGTGACCGTGTGTCCGCGGGCTTCGAGCGCCGACTTCAGCTCGCTTGCATGCCCATCGCGCTCAAGCTCCGTCGGGCCATTTCGGCCCACAACGTGCGCCAGATCGGCTGCCGCCTGCGGATCCAACTCCCAGTCAACCAGCGCAACGATGGCGCGCAGAACATAGCCAATGATCCGACTGCCTCCTGGCGAGCCCAAAACGGCAATCAGCCGCCCGCGATCATCAAAGATCATCGTTGG
>CAZGNQ010000043.1:13949-18095 GCA_964527285.1 uncultured Hyphomicrobiales bacterium
CATCCCGGCCGCTCTCACTGTGCCACCAGCCATGGGGACGGCCAGATTGGAACGGACTGGCCCTCACGTCCGGGTCAAGCAGCAATGCACGCTGCGCCAAGTAGAGCGGGTTCAGCAGCGCAACAGATGCATCCGGTACGAAGCCGGGGTCCGCGACAAAGCGGTTGCGGTCGGCGAACGCCAGCGCCGAGGCTTCCGCAATGAGATGGGCCGCCGTAACACTGATCCGCCCATTGCGCGGCGCGAGCGACGCCAACTGATGCCGCTCCAGAAAAGCAAGCGCCTGCAAGACGGCAAGACCGCCCGACGATGGCGGGCCCATGCCGCACACGACGACGCGGCGATATCGGCCACAGACCGGCGCCCTCTTGTGTGCATTGTAATTCCGGAAATCATCTGACGCGATGAGCGGGTCAAGCCGCCGGCCGCCTTGCGCCGGTGCCTGCGCATTTTCAACGCCGGTCTCGGCCGGCGTTTGACCCGAGCGTGACGCGGACCCCTGCCAGGACGGAGACCTTTCCGACGCGGTGGCCTGACGTCCCGCACCGGCGCCTGCGGCCTGTGGCGACGCGCGCTGCGATCGCCGCCTGCGCTCGCGCTCCGATCGGAGCGTCGCAACAATCCCCTCGACGACTGGGCCAGCACGAAATGCCTCAGCGCCATCATCGGCGAGGTGACGCAGCGTTTCAGCCATGGCCGGATTTCTGAGGATCTTGCCCACCGCAATGGGCTCACCCTCTGGAGAAAAATAATGTGCCTTCGCGCGCGGCCCGAACCGGGACGCCCCCATCCACGACAGCAGACCATGGAGCCTGGGGCTGACCGGAAATCCCGCTTGCGCAACATTTAAGGCAGGCGCTACGAGGCTTGCCCATGGCAGCCGACCACCATCACGGTGCATGGCACTGAGCAGCGCCGCGAGCCCGGGAACCCCCACACTCAACGGTGATTTCGCCGCAGAGAAAAAATTCAAGGGCTGACCGTTAGCCCCATCCATGAAGCGTTCAGGTGTGGCTTCTGCCGGCGCCGTTTCGCGTCCATCATAGGTCACCAGCTGACCGGGATCGGCCTGCCAGGCCAGCGCGAAACCGCCACCACCAAGACCGGACGACTGCGGCTCGACAATACCAAGCACGAGTTGTGCTGCGATTGCAGCATCGACGGCCGAGCCACCGGCATTGAGGATCTCGCGGCCGGCCTGACTGGCCAGAGGGTGCGCGGTGACGATGAGGGAGGCATCACTTGCGACGCGGCTTTTTATGGTCGTCCCCGTTGCCGCCTCAGGCGTGGCGCGACTGGGGGCCTGTGCGATGCCGGCGTCCTGCGCGCGAGCGCCATTTATGGCTCCCCCGGAGATGACCATCGCGCCCAGAAGTGCCGAGGCAATAGCCGCAACACGATTGCGGAGATGTCGACGGTTCGCCAGCGCCCGCGCGTCAGGGTTGTCATGTCGTCGGGTCAATGGAAATCCCTCGACTTCGGAATAACACGCTCCTCGCGCGGGTGACGCCCGGGCGACCAGCGCGCTTCATTGGGGTCAGGGCCAGGGCGGCGGACCTCATCCGCGCGGGCCAGAGGCGGACGGGCGCCATCACCGTCACGGTAGAGCATACGCAGCCAGTCGGTTTTGTCTTCCAGACGCGCCGCAACGACGTGGACAATCGATTTGTGTCGCTGGATTTTGCCGCGGATCTCCACCAGACGCGCGCCCATGATCACGCGACGATGCGCCTCCAGAACGCTCGGCCAGACGACCGCATTTGCCACACCCGTTTCATCCTCAATGGTCATGAAAACAACCCCTTTGGCGGAGCCGGGCCGCTGGCGCACCAGCACGATGCCGGCAATGCACACCGGCGTGCCATCTGCAAGATCGAGCGTTTGCCTGCAGCTCACAAGGCGTCGGGCCTGCAGAGTATCGCGCAAAAAGGACATCGGATGCGCCTTCAGAGAAAGGCGAAGCGATCTATAATCCTCAATAACCTGCTCTTGCAGCGGCATTTCGGGAAGAGGCGCCGGCCGCTCTGGTGGATGGTCCTCAGTGCCGCTCCATGCAAAAAGCGGCAGAGGGTCGTCGTCAGGCAGAGCGCGGACATGCCACAACGCCTGACGGCGATCATATCCCATCGACCGCAGAGCGTCAGCACGCGCCAGCCGCTCAAGCGCACCACGGCTTGCCCCGGTGTCGCGATGGCACTCCGCAAGCGTAGCAAAATCGCGCCCGCGTACCCTGCGAGCGGCCATGATCCGCATCGCGTCGTCCTGACGCAATCCCTCTACCTCGCGCATGCCCAGCCTCACGGCCATCCGCCCGCCTTGCACACGGCGCATCCGTGCACCGCTCGTTGGCCGCTGCTGCCCAACGGCGTCACATCCAGCCATCGCGCGCCCCAGCGAGATGCCCGGACCCGGCGATGCATCACAATTGGCGTCAGCGAAGGGAGCATATTTCAATGGCAATCCGCTCCTGCCCGATTTTTCATCTTCTTCTCTGAAAACCGGCAATTCCGCCTCTGGCGCCGAAAACCCACCCGAGGAATGCTTTGAAACTGCGTGGTGACTATCATCCTGCACCGCGGTCAGCGTGGCGTCCCAATCGCTGATATTGGCGTCGACAGGAAGACACCGCACGCCATTCTCGCGGGCGTCGCGCACAATCTGAGCCGGTGCATAAAACCCCATGGGTTGTGAATTCAGCAGCGCGCAGCAGAAAATATCCGGGAAGAAGCATTTGAACCACGATGACGCATAAACGAGGTGCGCAAAGCTCGCAGCATGGCTTTCAGGAAATCCATACTCACCAAACCCCTTGATCTGATTGAAGCAACGCGCAGCGAATTCCGGATCGTACCCACGGGAGATCATGGCTTCGACCATCTTCTTTTCCAGTTTTCCAATGGTCCCCACACGGCGGAAAGTGGCCATGGCCCGGCGCAGCTGGTTCACTTCGTCAGGAGAGAAATGGGCCGCCACCATCGCAATGCGCATTGCCTGCTCCTGGAACAGCGGCACCCCTTTCGTCTTGCCCAGAATATCCCGCAATTCGTCAGCATGTCCGTGCTCCGGCGCCGGGGAGGGATAATATTCAGGCTCCAGCCCGTCACGACGTCGCAGATAAGGGTGAACCATGTCTCCTTGAATGGGTCCCGGACGGACAATGGCCACCTCAATGACCAGGTCGTAGAAGGTGCGCGGCTTCAGCCTCGGCAGCATGTTCATCTGTGCGCGGCTTTCCACCTGGAAAACACCGAGTGACTCCGCGCGGCAAAGCATGTCGTAAACCGGCGCCTGCTCACGCGGAAGACGCGCGAGGTCGAGATCGATCCCATAATGCTGCCGCAGCAGATCGAAACAACGCCTCAGACACGAGAGCATTCCCAGCGCCAGAACGTCCACTTTGAGAAGACCGAGTGCATCAAGATCGTCCTTGTCCCACTCGATAATCGTACGGTCCTCCATCGCGGAATTCAGAACCGGCACCACAGACGACAGCGGATTGCGTGTGAGCACAAAGCCGCCAACGTGCTGTGAGAGATGGCGCGGAAACCCGATGAGGGTCTGCGTCAATTCAATGGTTGCTATTATGATCGGATCATCGGGGTTGAGCCCGGCTTCGATGACATGTTCGCGCGAGAGCAAATGCGTGATCCGGTTTCCCCACACCATGCCAGATAGAGCCGAGATCGTGTCCTCGCTCAAACCCATCACTTTGCCAATTTCACGCACCGCGGAGCGACCACGATAGCTGATCACCGTGGCCGCAATGCCGGCATGGTCGCGGCCATATTTCTGATAAACATACTGGATGACTTCTTCGCGCCGCTCGTGCTCAAAGTCTATGTCAATATCGGGAGGCTCTTTTCTCTCCGGCGTCACGAACCGCTCAAACAGGAGATCAACCTCTTGAGGGTTGACGTTGGTAACACCCAGGCAAAAGCAGGTGACGGAATTCGCTGCTGAGCCACGCCCCTGACACAGGATGCCGCGCGAGCGGGCAAAGCGCACAAGGTCATAAACCGTCAGGAAGTATTGCGCATAATTGAGCTGGTCGATCAGGGCCAACTCCTTTTCAAGCGCCTCTGCGATCTTTGGCGGCAGGGGATCGCCAAACTTGTCTCTCGCCATCGACCACGCCAGCCGCTCCAG
>CAZGNQ010000044.1:0-5341 GCA_964527285.1 uncultured Hyphomicrobiales bacterium
CGCGAATTGCGCCTGGTCCGCCACCAGCCAGCCGCGCCCGCCATGGGCCACCGCCAGCCCGACGAAATCCGGATTGGTGAGGCTCGTGCCAGACACCCGCGCCGGATAGTGCCGCTCCTGATGCATGCGGATCGTGCCGAACATGGCGTTGTTGGCGACAATGATCGTCACGTTCAGCCCGTACTGCGTGACCGTCGCCAGATCGCCTGCCGCCATCATCAGGCAGCCATCGCCGGCAAAGCAGACGACGGGTTTGTCCGGTTGCTCAAGCGCCGCAGCAATTGCAGCGGGCAGCCCATAGCCCATCGACCCGGACGTGGGCGCCAATTGCGACCGGTATTCAGGATAGATCATGTAGCGGTGTACGAAGGCCGCGTAGTTGCCCGCACCGTTGGTGACAATGCCGCCGCCCGCCAAGCGCTCACGCACGGTGCAAACGACGTCTTCCAGCCGCACGCGCCCCGGCGTGCGTTCAGGCTGCAGGCTTTCCAAATAGGCGGCATGACCCTCGCCAACCCACGCGCTCCGCGCATCCAGCTTGCCCGCCGGCGGCCGCATCTCGTCCACCGAAAGTCCCGGCGCATCGGCCTTTGCCTGCAGGCTGCTGCGGGCCGCGATGGCCTCCAGGAAGGCGCCGCTGGTGGCCGCAATCGCCACGTCGGGTCGATAAACGCGGCCGATCTCGGACGGGTCGGGATGAACATGGACAAGCGGCACTGAAGGTGTGGGCACCTCAAGCCGCGCATACCCGCCAGTGGTCATCTCTCCGAGCCGTGCACCGACGCATATGACGAGATCGGCATCGCGAAGCACGCGTGCCAGCCCGTGGGAAATGCTGATGCCCAGATGCCCGACATGGTTGGGATGGCGGTTGTCGATGTAGTCCTGACAGCGGAAGGCCGTGGCAAGCGCGATGCCGTGGGCAGCGGCAAAGTCGGCGGCCGTGCGCCCTGCCGCGCTGGACCAACCCGGCCCGCCAACGATCATCAACGGCCGCTCAGCCGAGGAAAGGCGCTGCGCAAGGGCCGCCATGGCGGACGGCGACGGCGCGGCCTCTGCAGGGGCTGCTGGTGTGTTGTCTTGTTGGCGCTGCGATGCTGGCGTGTTGTCGTGTACCGCCTCGACCTCAGCACTCAACACGTCTTCCGGCAGGCCGATCACGACCGGTCCCGGTCTGCCCGACTGTGCGATATGAAACGCCGCGCTCACGGTCTCGGCGATGCGCTCAGGGGCGGTGACGACACGGACGTGCTTGGCAATGGCGCCGAAAAACCCGCGTATGTCGAATTCCTGGAAGGCCTCACGATCGCTGAAACCCACGGGCGGCAGGCCGACAAACAGAACGAGCGGTGATGAATCCTGAAACGCGACGTGCACGCCGCACGACGCATTCGTGGCGCCGGGGCCGCGCGTGACGAAGCACACGCCCGCCCGTCCCGTGAGCTTCGCCGTGGCTTCGGCGGCCATGGCGGCGGCGCCCTCTTGCCGACAGATGATCGTCTCGATGTCCGTCGTGTCGTGGAGGGCGTCCAGCGCCGCGAGGTAGCTCTCGCCCGGCACGCAGAACACCCGCGTGATGCCTTCGCGCGCGATGGCGTCGATGAGCAGATTGCCGCCGTGGGGCATGGAGACGCTCCGTCAGGTGAGGGCGGGTGCGTGGGATCGGGGTTGCTGAATGCCGACACGTCCATGCTGCAAATTGTCGGCCAGCCGCGCCGCGCGCGCTGCGATCCTCCGGGCGATCGCAATTGACACCGCCCGACGCGATGCTATTGATGCGCGCTCTGGCGGGCGCGTAGCTCAGCGGGAGAGCATTCGCCTCACACGCGAAGGGTCACTGGTTCAATCCCAGTCGCGCCCACCATCCCTCCGCCAACTGTGCCGCTGTCCTAGTGCACAAGCGACGAGCCCCTAGAGAGGGGGCTCCGCCCATCACTGGCTGCTTCGGTCCTGGCCGGCTAAAGCGCATCCACCAGAGCCTCGACGCCAGTGCGCACCGGATCAACGGCCGGCATACCGTACGTGTCGCTCAACCGTGCGAGAACGCCTGCCGCTGCCGCATCATCCAGCGACGCCGTATTGGCGGCAATGCCCACGCAACGCACGTCCGGGTTCGTGAGCCGTGCTGCCTCCAGATTGCGCGTGATGCAGTCGGCGATGTCCGGCAGCTGCTGGTGCTTGAGCCCGCGCATATGCGGTCGGTTGGGCTCGTGGCACATGACAATCGCATCGGGTTGAGCGCCGTGGATCAGACCAAGCGATACGCCCGCGAACGACGGGTGAAACAGGGAACCCTGCCCCTCGATCAGATCCCAGTGGTCCGCGTCGTTGTCCGGAGAGATCATCTCAATGGCGCCGGCGATAAAGTCGGCCGGCACGGCGTCGAGTGGCACACCGCTGCCAGAGATGAAAATGCCGGTCTGGCCCGTGGCACGGAAGGTCGCCTTCAGCCCGCGCGCCTGCATCGCGCGTTCCAGCGCCAGGGTGGTGTACATCTTGCCGACCGAGCAGTCAGTGCCGACCGTCAGCAGCCGTTGACCGGTGCGCTTGATGCCGTTGCCGATGGGCAGGTCGGCCGGTGGATCACGCACCTCAATGAGGGCCATGCCGTGGCCCTGCGCCGCTTCGGCCACTCCGGGGAGTGAGGCCAGCCGGCGGTGCAAGGCATTGGCAATGCTCAGGTTGGCGTTCACTGCGCCAAGCAGTGCCGGCACCCAGGCGTCAGGGATGCGCCCGCCAGCGTTGGCCACGCCGATCACCAGCGTCTTGGCGCCGGCGTGCGCGGCTTCAGCGGGGGTCATGTCCGGCAGGCCAAGGTCAACGCCGCAGCCCGGCAACCGGTATTGACCGACACACAGCTCCGGCCGCCAATGGTGGATTCCGCGGGCTGTCTAGGCCGAAAGCTGGTCGGCAACGTCAGCAAGAAAGAGCAGGTAAGGCGTCTCAAGTCCAATGGCTTCAGCGGACATGGCTGGGTCCCCGTGGGCTGCCGGCGGGCGCGGGATGCGTCCGAGCGATGCCCCCAATTTGGCCGGTACGGTGCGTTTCGGCAGTGTTCCGTTGCGACAACGGGCGTGTGGATCGCGCCACCGGCCGCTGGCCCGAAGTGTGTCACGCCTGTTGCTGGAGTTCGCCGTTCAGCCCCGCTCGATGAAAAACACGTAGACGCCACCTTCCTCATGGTGCGCCAGAAGCGGATTGCCTGTCACACCGCAGAATGCCTCAAAATCGACGACACTGCCCGGGTCGGTCGAGAGCACCTGCAGGACCTCGCCCTTGGACAAGCCCTTCATGGCCTTCTTGGCCTTCAAGATGGGCAACGGACAGGTGAGGCCGCTCGTATCCAGCACCTGGTCGGGCTGTGGTTTTTCCCGTCTCGGCGCGGCGTCCTGCATTGCAGCTGATGGGCGTGACGACATGGTGGGCGTTTCCGTCATGGGGAACTGACAGCTGCAATCGTGACGTTGCTGCTTCACGGTGCCGGGGGCGGCGGCGCGCCAACGCATCGCCTCTCAGTGCAGCAAGTGCAGGACTTTCTGGATGGCGCCCTCAAGCTCACCAAAGCCTGAGATCACCTGATCGGGCTTGAGGGTCGCCATGGGCTCAGCGCTGTACCCGAATGTCACCCCGATGATGGGCAGCCCAGCCCGCCGAGCCGTGTCCACGTCGGTGCGACTGTCACCCACCAGGATCGCGCGATTCGGGTTACCGTCCGCCAGGATGATCGAGCCGATGAGATGGCCGGGGTCTGGCTTGTGCACTGGCAGCGTGTCCCGGCCGACGATGGCATGAAGATACTGGTCCACGTCCAGCTCATGCAGGACCAGTCGCGCCAGTTTCTCGCGCTTGTTGGTGCAGATCGCAATGCGGCAACCGATCTCTTTCAGCCGCGCCAACACAATCGCTGCGCCCGGGTAGAGTGTTGTTTCAACCGCGATATTGGCTTCGTAGTGGGCCAGGAGATCGTCCAGCACCGCATCGACATGGGCGTCGTCGGGACGCCTTTGTACACCAGCAGGCGGCGGCGTCTGGGCCGCTGCCCTGTCATCCATTAATTCAAAGGCGCCCATGAGCACCGCGCGGGCGCCAAGGCCGACACGGGCACGCAACGCCGAGAGATCGCCCGGCGCATGGCCGTTCTTTTCCAGCGCAAAGCGTGCAGCGTTCAAAATATCTGGCGCACTGTCGATCAGTGTTCCGTCCAGATCGAAAACGATCGTCAGATTTCGCATGCACTCCCCGCTCCACCGGAGCACCCCGGGCCTGCAAGGTGCCTGGATGCCTTCACGGCTTTCAAGGTTTGCCGCAATTGTGACCGCCTGTCACGCGAGCGCTGCAGACATTGCGGTCGGCCTGGGCGTTCGCAGATGGGCGCGTCACGTCCCTTGCCCTGGGATTGCCGTGCGTGTCGTTGTGAGCCACGCCGGTTGGGGTTGCGCCAGTGGCGTTGCGCGATAACGGTGTGGCGGCAGACACGACACAAAGGTCCACGACTGTGCAGGATTTCAAAGCCGCGGCGGCCGAACGCGCCGTACAATTTGTCGAGCCGGGCATGCGTCTGGGGCTCGGCACGGGATCGACAGCGCAAAAGTTCCTGGAGTTGCTCGCCCTGAAGGTGGGCGAGGGCATGGAGGTCGTCGGTGTGCCGACGTCCACGGCAACGGCCCGCGAGGCGGAGCGGCTGGGCATTCCCCTGACGGATCTTGAGGCCGTCCATTACCTGGATCTCACCATCGACGGTGCCGATGAAATCGACGAGGAGTTGCGGCTCATCAAGGGCGGTGGCGGGGCGTTGTTGCGCGAAAAAATCGTTGCCGCGGCCTCTGAGAAGGTTGTGATTATCGCGGACCATTCAAAGCAGGTTGCGCAACTGGGCGCATTCCCCCTCCCCATCGAGGTCGAGCCTTTTGGGATGTCGTCGACCCGCGCGATGATCCTGGCCGTGGCGCAGGATGCAATGTGCACGGGCGATGTGACCGTGCGGCTTAGCGCTGATGGAACGCCATTGCGCACGGACGGCGGCCACGTCATTCTCGATTGTGCGTTCGGCAAAATTCCAGAGCCCGAGTTGCTCGTGGAGCTTCTGTCGATGATTCCGGGCGTTATCGACACCGGCCTTTTTCTCGGGCTGGCAGACTTCGCCGTGATTGCCGGGCCGGACGGTGTCAAGGTGCTTGAGAACCCGGACGTCTGAGGCGTTATGCCGAAGGCGCGACGGGCAAAGCGAGCGTTGTGTTTGCCGTCTTGGCCAGCGGCTCGACACGACCAGCAAGTCGTGATCCGACGTGATCGCGCGGACCGCGGCAATTTTCAGCCGGCAGACTATATGTGCCCAAGCCCG